>NZ_JANQOY010000091.1 GCF_028285565.1 Acaryochloris sp. IP29b_bin.148 | reverse complement strand
CAAATTGAGCACAGTACTCATCGACCTGCTGTTGGTCGAGTAGATCCCAATGAAGACATAACAAATGCCGCATCATCTGTTGGCCAATCGTGATGGTCTGCTGCTCTAGAGCGTCCAGTGTATGGCCCAGAGACGTCTCATCTACTTCCAAGGTAGGGACAGGAATCCGATTCAATTCACTCATAGTGGATGAGGGAGAATCGTCTTTAACCCAACCAATAGAAATACACAAGTGACCCATCTGATGCCCTGCCAATAAGGATTAGAATGACTTTCTCCCTTAGCCTATCAGGCTATTCACGATTCATTTGATTGACCCAGACCTTTTGGCCGCTAACTAGTGGCTTGAGGCTTAGAGGTAGTAGAATGCATGTTGACTGAATCCTATGTGATTAGGGTTTTTGGTTAGAAGGCGCTCACTGAACTTTGCCGGGACGTGAGTGCCTTTGCTTATGTAATAAGCATACCCTAATTCAAATTATATTTCAATACTGTTTCTTATATTTTTAATATTTAAATGATATACTTTAGAAGTAAAGGACAAAAACCTAAACTAGAGAGGATGTTCATGATCAACCTGGCGGTTAAATTGAAACTTACTTTTTCTGAGTGGTTCAAAATCTCAAGAGGGCGCGCGGGGCTTTCTCAAGCTGCTGTTGCAGCCAAGCTTGGGGTTAAAACCCAGACGATATATAACTGGGAAAGTAATACAACCAAGCCAAAGCTTGATCCGTGGCAAACGTGGGTCTTGTGTGAAACTCTCGGAGTGACGCTAAAGCAATTAGCGGAAGGATTCAAAGGGGAGGGGGGAGATGATTGATTCCGAGCTCGCCCCCGACTTTGCACCTAAAATTAGCCGACTGAGACTCAACTCTAATCTTTCAAATTCTCTACGATTTCTGTGTTGCCTAGGTAATATCAATCCTGTACAGAATCCGAAAATTTACACGGAACTGATTGGCTGATTAGTGGCTCACCCCTATCCAATGAAATTAGACTAGTGTTAAAGCTTCAGATTCAGTAGAAGCGTATCTATATGACAAACAGCAATCCTCAAAGATGGACCGATGATCGGCTTGACGCCCTTGCAGCCTCTACCCAGAGCTTGCTAGATGCAACTCAAGCCAATACTGCCACAATTGGTCAAGTCCTAGAGCAGCAAAAAGCTACGGATAAGAAAATCGACTTGTTGATTGAAGGCCAACTAGCAATGCAGACCTTACATGGTCAATTAGCAGAGCAGACTTTACAGTTGAAGCGGGCAGTTGACTATTTGTTGAGCAAGGATGGAGGCCAATCATGACAGGAAGCATAACAGATTCCTAGCTTACGCTGATTAAATATCTATTTTCTGGCAAATTTCTGAAATTTTTTTAATAAATGATCTTAGGCTAGGAATCTGTTACGCCTCCTCTAAAACTTTTGAACTACAAGACTTTTTGTATACTTGCATCTCAAAAGTTCCAAGCATAACCAAGTATCTACATCTCAGAGTTAGTATGAGTTGAGACTTTTCTGCGCTTCGGCTCAACTTCAATGAAATCACCCTATTCTTTAATACCAATGATCTTTGGTGTAACAGCGATTGCAACTATGCCCCTTCAATCTGCGCTAGCACTGAACGCTACTGAAGTGAGTTCGATTGCTGAAGCTGTGACGGTTCGAATTGATGGTCAGAATCCAGGTTCAGGGGTGATTATTAAGCGTAAAGGCACCGTATATACAGTCCTTACAGCAGCACATGTCGTAGCTACTGAGGATAACTATGATGTAGTCACGCCTGATGGTCAGCTTCATAAGTTGGATTACAGCAAGGTCAAGAAATTTCCCAATGTTGATTTAGCTCTCGTGGAGTTTACGAGTTCAAAAACTTATAAAGTGGCTGATATGGGAGACTCTACAACGGTTAAAGTTGGAGAGTTAATCTATGTCTCTGGATTCCCATTACCAACAGCAGCTATTACACAATCCATATGGAATTTTTCAGATGGGAGAGTCAAGGCTAATGCTAAACGTCCTTTAGCAGATGGTTATGCGTTGGTATATAGCAACGACACCTTACCTGGAATGAGTGGGGGAGCAGTTCTAAATAGTCAAGGCAAACTAATTGCTATTCACGGTCGTGCAGATGCTGAACAGTCAGTTCAAAAGACAGAAACGGTGTATCAGAAAACTGGATTTAATCTAGGTATTCCCATCAATACTTTTTTAAACTTAGCAGCAACTCTCAGCCCTAATCTAGGATTCATTGACAAGGCAACAAAAACAACAAATACGACATTAACTGCAGATGATTGGTTTCTACAAGCTGAAACAAACTATAGAAAAGGCAAGTATCAAGATACTATTGCAGATTTGAGCCAAGCTATTAAAATTAATCCTAAATATATAGCAGCCTATAACAACCGGGGGCTTACCTACTTAGAGCTAAAGCAATACCCCCAAGCTATGGCAGATGTGAACCAAGCCATTAAAATTAATCCCAATCATGCAGAAAGCTATAAAAACCGGGGAAATGTCTACTTAGCGTTAAAGCAATACCGCCAAGCTATCAAGGAGTTTGACCAATCCATTAAAATAAATCCTAAATATGACAAAGCCTATTACGAGCGTGGTAATGCATACTACGATTTAAAAATATACCGCCAAGCTACTGCAGACTTTACACAAGCTATTGAAATCAATCCTAAATATGCTGACGCCTTTTTAAACCGAGGCTTAGCCTACACCCACTTAGGTTATAAATCTCATGCAAAAAAAAGTCTCCAGAAAGCAGCTCAGTTGTACAAGCAACAGAATAATCTAAAACTCTACCAACGAGCTATCCAACAGATACGGGACAATAATTTCTAAAACTACAGCTTACGTGCTAGGAAGAAATCAACATTACCACCCTCAGGAGAATTGATCATACAACTACGAAATGAATCGCATTAACGTTTATGGTATTAGAGCTTAAGTAGCTGCCATTACTTAAGATCAATCACGGTTGCAAGTCCAATATTTATGATATATGCATAAGAAATTGCAGGAAGAAAGCTTTAAAAAGTAGATGAATTTACAAGTGAGGGCCACTGACAGCAATATCTCAATGTAAAAGCCCCGTACTCCAAAAATTCTCCAGTGTTGAAATTGTGGCTAAAGCAAAAGCGGAGTAATTGGTCTAAAAAGATACTCTTTTGCTGGCAATTCCCATCTAATATCAGCCTAAACTGACAAATACACCTATTTTAATGTGACTAACGAGATAAGAAATCTTCTATGGCCGAAAATCAAGACCTAGAACCCTTGTCACATCAACTCAAGGTTGGCGATATCTTAGAGCTAACCCTTATTGATGAACACTGCAAACCCAAGCAAAGAGTTGAGATTCCCATTGCCTGCAAGCATGTGACGAAATCTCACATCTTTCTCGACTTTTGCCCCCAAACCCTGACCCTACCCAAGTGTGAAGATCGGTCGAGTCATGACAGTCTGGATATCACCATTGACCACATGGATATTTTTGACCCTGAAAAAGCGTATGTCGCGACCTATAGCAAAAACAAGTCCTGGAAGAACCAATTGGTGAGGTGGAAGAAACTCGCTAGTCACTCAGCTCATGATTAGAGTCTGAATCGTACCGCCGTATTTTACTCTAGTCAGTAAATAGACTGGACGATTGAGATTCGCCATGACTCATATTCCATCCCTAACTCACCAACAGCTCAAACTTCTGAGGATGGCCAAGAAACATTCTGTGAAAGAGATTCGGCTTGCATATGAGTTTC
>NZ_JANQOY010000059.1 GCF_028285565.1 Acaryochloris sp. IP29b_bin.148 | reverse complement strand
TAGAGACCTCTGGAATTCATAGATTTCAAATCGATCCTAACCTTGGCAAAAATGCCGAAGATTGATCATTGTGTAAGCCAAGCTTTTCAAGGCATAGTGCAGTTTGCTGATCCGCTCGAATCGCAGCAACAAGCGCTTGAATTTGTCCTCCCAGGCAAAGACTCGCTCAATGGTATTGAATCTCTCTTGAAAGATGGATGAATCGAACCGTCTTTTCGGACCTGGCTTGGGCGTCTTTCTCCCACGGAGATTTTCATTAATGTTCGGCACCATCCGTCGATTGAAAATGGCCTTGCGATTGGCTCGACTATCGTACACGCCATCCAAGCTAACGATAGTCCCAATCAAGTCTATGCCGACTGTTCGGGCGGTACTCATCACCTTCGACAATGCAGTCTTAAACAGCGGTGACTCATTCCGGTTGCCAGGGGCAGTCACAAATGGAGAGATGATATTGCAGTTGCGATCACAAAAAGCAACCACTTTGGGGTCCGACAACGATTCGTGTAAAATCTGATCATAGAACCCAAACCCTTACTAGGTAATCATTCTAGAGTTCAAAATTGCAAAAAATAACATAAGAGAAGTCAAAATTGTTCCAAAATGCAAATTTGCACACTTGGGGTCAAGGTAAATCTATTAAAAATAAAACTCATATTAGAATTGCTGAAAGATAGTCCAGCTAGTGATTATGGGTTTCTTAGCATTTATGCAAGCAACTGAGATGGCATTAATGCGAAATTTCTAAAAAACGCAAAATTGATTGATTTGGTTCTAACAGACCTCATTTTTATATTCTTTTGACCTCACAATATTCCAAAATTGGGCTAAACAAAGGTCAGAAGATATACTGCTATTGCTTTTTAGTCCTATGATCAGATTTTACACGAATCGTTGTCGGACCCCGACTTAGGTTAACCACAGTCTAATCAGACCTATACGGGGTATGGCAACGATTAATGCAAAAAGGGGTCAAGTGGTCCCTTGAGTTTTTTATATCAGGATTTTTAAGATGTGAACAGCTCTGTTGCTTATTACAGCCTTGGCCGTTTTAGTCCAAAGATATAAATGTTCGGCTCAGTCCCAAGAAGACTATTATATTCTCGCGATTGTCCTGTGAGCGATGATGTGCGAGTAGTGCTTACATGTCCGCCCGATTTACGGAGCTTTGTAGTGTGACAGAAACATCGCAACACAGTCTTGCATGATGCCATCCGTTTTTACCTTCTCTCCGAGCAAGAACTCTGGCCAAAAGAAAAAGGTTTTGACCAAACCCAGTAGTTGATTGGCTGCATACTCAGGGTCAGCCTTCCTCAGTGCGCCCGAGTCCATAGCCTCACTAATGAGCTTCGTCACAGGATAATCATGCGTAGCGGCTTTCGCAAAAAAACTACGAGAACGCTCTAAGTCCCGCAGGAACTCAGAAATCACAATACGTTGCAATCCAATGGCATCGTCATTGGTAATGACGCCGATATATGTTTCTAGTGCATCAATCAATTGTTCGTCCAATCCACGAGACGGGTCGTACGACACTGGCGACATGACATTGCTGCGCGCCAGCATAATTTCGGAAACAACGTCAAACAGAGCCTCTTTAGTCTCAAAGTGATTGTATAAAGTGCGACTCGATACCCCTGCAAGTTTTGCAATTCGAGTGGTTTTAGCACCCAGAAATCCCTGGTCTCGGAATTCCTCAATCGCCGCCTCAATAATGCTCTCTCGTTTTCGTTCAGTGAGTTTCATGTGTTTTCATGCCTGAATAAACAAAAAAGTAAAATTTGGTGTTTACATTTTTGAAGACTAGGTCTAAAGTAAATAGTGTAGTTTACTTTTTAATCCAAAGCCAAGGAGACAACGATGACCTCAAGCGAAAAAATTACCTTCAAGAGCAAAGGCATCAAAATCGTCGGCAACCTCTATTTGCCCTCTGATTTCGACCCGTCCAAAACCTACGAAGGGATCGTCATGACCCCACCCTTTCCGCAGGTGAAGGATCAGGTTATGGGCAACTACGGCCCCAAAATGGCAGAACGCGGCTATGTCGCTCTGGGCTTTGATTGGAACTCGAAAGGCGAGAGCGGCACCTATGAGGAAGGATTCCGCGACGACGAAAACATACCGCGCAAATGGGAAGACCTGCGTAATGCGATCTCCTATCTTGGCTCGCTGCCTTTCGTTGGCTCGATCAACGGTTTGGGCTTCTGCGGCGGCGGTGGCATCATGGCCTCGACTATCATCTCGGATCTGCGGGTGAAGGCTTTCGCCTCGGTAAGCGCCATGCTTGCCACCGACATGATCCAACTCAGCGACATGGATGCCTATAAGGCTCGTATAAAAGCGGCCAACGACATGCGTCAGCAAATGTTTGAAACCGGCGAGGCGGTAAACCGCGATGCCTTCGGCTATACCGACCCGGATTTCCTGAAGAAAAACGCGGGTGCACCCGCTGGTACACTGGAAGGCTATGACTACTACGGCACCGCACGCGGCGGCAAGCCGACATATCCGAATTTCACCAATGAAATCCTGGCGGATATCGACGAAACAGCGGCTTTTAACCTTGGCGAGCATTATGCCGACAAGCTGCTACAGCCCTTCTGCGGCATCGTTGGAGAAACAGCCGAAACGGCCATCTGCACCAAGGCTTACCATGACCGCGTGACCTCGGAGAAGGAATATCACGAGATCCCCGGAGCAAGCCATGTGGGCTTGTACGACATCCCAGAGAACATCGCTCAGGTTGTTGATATCGTCGATGGTTTCTTCAAGAAACATCCCGGCCCAATCGCATAACTCGAACCACGTATTGGTAGGAAAACCTACCAGCACTTCCCGAAATCGAAGGAACAGAACAATGGCAAAGGCAAACCCATATGGCCCTCAAGGTTGGACACCGGCACGCATCGACGATTTGACGGGCAAAACCTATGTGATCACCGGCGCGAACGCTGGCGCAGGCTATGAGGCTGCGAAGATCTTCCTCTCTAAAGGCGCAAGTATCGTTATGCTGAACCGCAGCACTGACAAATCCGAGGCCGCTATTGAAGCACTCAAATCAGAAGTGGGCAAGGATGCCGATGTGCGCTGCATCAAGATGGACCTTGCCGACCTGGGGTCGGTACGCACGGCCGCCGAGCGTGTGAACGCAGAAGTACCCCAGATCGACGCCTTCATCCAGAACGCGGCCATCGAACAGGTTGCCACACAGCAATTCACAAAAGATGGTTTCGAGAGCCAGCTTGGTACCAACCATTATGGACACTTCCTGCTGACGAGCCTGATCTTTGATCACTTGGTCGAGAGCAAGGCTCGCATCGTAATCGTAGGCAGCGGCGGTCACAAAATGGGTTTGAAGCGCATCCAACTTGAGGACATGAACTTCGACAACAATTACAACCCACACGTTACTTACTGCCACAGCAAGTTTGCGCAAATGATGTTCGCTTATGATCTGGAACGGCGCGTGAAAGCTGCAAACCTTCCTGTTTCTGTTCACGTTTGTCATCCCGGTGCCGCACGGACCACGCTATCAAAAGATGAAGCGAACAAAATGACTAAGTTTCTCTTCACACTGCTGTCACCGCTTGCTCAGTCAGCAGAACGCGGTGCTTGGCCGGAAGTCCTGTGCGCAACCGAGGATAACCTGAAGGAATCCGCTTACTATGGTCCAACCAAACGCGGCGAAATGGTTGGACCGATTGGTGAGTGTAACCTTGAAGAGAGTGTCCTCGACGCTGAGCAGGCTGGGAAGCTTTGGGAGCTGTCCAAAGCCGAAACTGGCGTGCGCTGGCCTTTGCCGGGGTATAACCCCGACTCTACAGAAATTGGGCCATAAGGCTGAAAGTACTTTTAGGGATAGACTTCAGCACATTATCTACCCCTCTTGCCGAGAAGTTGACGATTAGCATGGTTGCTCCGGGAGGGTCTGTTGATCAGTTTTAACTCATAGTCTTCAGTAGCAGAGTATGACCGATACCCAGCAACTGTATGACAACTCCCCAAATAAAGGTATCGACGACAGCGTCTATTTGACCTCGGTCGATTCGGTTAAGGCTAGCGAAGAAAAGGCTCGTTGAGCAGCCTTTTGAGCCTGCCCAGAGGTTACCTTCTGATACTGCAATGTAGTCTGGATATTCCGATGCCCCATCAAGGCCCTTAGTTCTTCAATTCCCATCAGTCCCACTCGTTCAGTGGCAAAGGTATGGCGCAGATCATGGAGTCGGATTCCGTTTAATTCAGGGGCGTCTTGAATCAGCTTCTTCCAGTTATGGTGTGCCGTTCGATAACTCAACCGATTCACCTCACCACTTAAGGGTTGCTGGGCCGTAAACAGTGCTGGTGAACCTCTGTGTCTAAAGCCCTTCGCATAGATTTGGAGTAACTCGGCTGCATCATCACTAAAGAAACACCACCGTTTTCGATTCCCTTTGCCCACCACTTGGAGGAATCTGTCAGTCATGATGAGCTGTCAATACTCATCATCAAAAATTGACCCTGCCTAGCTTCAGGGGAAATACTAACCTCGATAATCCGCTATTTTCT
>NZ_JANQOY010000028.1 GCF_028285565.1 Acaryochloris sp. IP29b_bin.148 | reverse complement strand
TGAAGTCGGCACTATCTAGAATGGCTTGTTGCCAGGTTTGTGATTGTTGAGCTTTTGATGTCCCAAATTGATTGGCTAGATTCAAAACTTTACCCCCGTTTTATTGAGGTGTTGAAAGATGCACCTCCATCAATCAAAAAATTCCTACTTATCAGGGAATTTAACCAAATTTCTAGTCTATCGTGGATATACAAGTAGTAAATTATGCTGACGCAAGAAAGCTGGCTCAGCTTTCTCGTTTGGAGAATCTTTTGTAGCTAATTTTGTATTAGAAGCTCAGAGGAGCAATATCCGTCGCCATTCCATCCGTACTAGGCAAAAGCCGTAGTGCTATATTCGTGTCAGCTTGGCAACCAGTACAGCCCAACTGCAATATCGAGTGATTGCAACCCATAACACAGTGAAGCTATCTCAACTCTTTGTAGCTAAGCGCACTTATATAGCCACTATGACCAAAAGACATTGCCCCAGCTTTGATTCGGCCTTTGGGGTTCTGAGAAGGTTGTTGAACGCAGCCACTGCATAAAGTACACCACTCCAACAGAGGTGACAGCTCCCAATGCTAACCCCATCACTAGCAGAATTCCAAATAACCGCTTCATGGTGCGTTGATTAGCCGCAACGGCTCGGCGACTCTCTTCTGAGAGTTCTGCTAAATCTCGCTCCAACTCAGCGTTAGATCGCCGTTGAGTGGATAGTAGGGACTCAAGCTCATCTGGTGGTTGGAAAGGCTGCTGACTCATCACCCTGCTCTATTAATTTTGCTGGTCAAACGACAGAAGCTGCTTCTAGAAAAATTCGCTTGACTTCTGTATGAGACTCCCGAATTTTGCGTTCAATTCGGCGAGTAGCAGCTTCGATTTCATCGGCCGAGAGATTATCTCTGAACTCAATGTTCATCGCCAACATTATATCTTGGGGACCAAAATGGAGAGTAATAGGCGTGTCCATACGGGTGACCGCTTCGTCGGATTTAACAATCTGTTTGATACTTTCTCGTGTTTCTGGCGATGCGCTTTCACCAATTAATAAGCCTTTGGTCTCAATGACTAGCACAATCGCCACTACCGTCAACAAGAGTCCAATCACAATCGAAGCAATACTGTCATAGATAGAATTGCCCTTAAGCTCACTCATAAATACCCCCACGAAGGCCACGCCCAACCCAATCAATGCAGCACAGTCTTCAAAAATAACGATAAAGGAACTGGGATCTTTGCTGTTTCGAAGCGTTTGCCAAAAATTATCAGCAGGTTGCGGGGTCGCTTTATTAAATTCGCGCACAGACACAAATAGAGCAATTCCCTCAAAGACCGCTGACGCTCCCAACACAATATAGCTGAGCATGGGATTATGAGCGGGGGCTTGCACCTTCATGCTGGTAATGCCTTCAAAAATGGAAACACCACCGCCGAGGGCAAAAATTAAAACAGCGACGATCAAAGACCAAAAGTACAGTTCTTGTCCATAGCCCAGCGGATGTTGGTCGTCTGGTCCCGTTTCGCTTCGATGCAGACCATAGAGCAGTAAGACTTCGTTGGTGGAGTCAACGACAGAGTGAATGCCTTCTGAGAGCATGGCAGAACTGCCACTAATTCCAGCACCGATAAACTTAGCAATGCCAATGGCAATGTTAGCGGCCATGGCTGCATAGATAGAGGTTTTAGAGGAATGAGCGTTTGACATTGGCGTTGGGAGACAGGAAGGGCAGGGTACCTGTTAGGGAGGGGGCAAGCGACACAAGGTTGCGATCGCATCCGCTCAAGCCAACAGGCGTGGATTAATAACAATAGTGCCCTGGCTTGCCTCACTTGGCCACTGATTTAAATCCAAGAGAGAGCTGCCTAACTTATTTCTGGCCCAGCTTTTCGGTATTGGTGACCAGGCTCTTAGCAAATGTATCGAGTCGTTCCAAGAGTTTTTCATCCATTAGCTTCCCCTCTTCATCGAAGGCCCGCCAGGCTTGGCCAATGGCAATTTGTTCAGGGATCACCCAAGCATGCACCCACCGCATAATCAGCCGCATTTCATTGAGAGCGTTGCTATTGGGCTGTCCGCCTAACACGCTGATCAACCCCGCGACTTTACCGCTCAGCTCCGTAAATCCCATCAAATCCAGCGCATTTTTAATCACGCCGCTCACACTACCGTGGTACTCCGGTGTTGCTAAGATCAGCCCATCCGCCTCAGTAACGGTTTGTCGCAACACCTCTACATCTGGGAACTCAGAATAGTCTTTGCCGCCATCACAAAAGGGTAACGTCATCGCCCTTAAATCTAAAATTTGAACATCGGCACCACAAGCCTGAACGCGTTCAGCAGCTAAAGCTAACGCCATCATGCTATAGGAGTTTGTTCTGAGACTACCGCCAATCCCAACAATTTTAGTCATGAATTTTGCGCTCACAGAGGATCACTCAAAGTCTAACGAAACTGATCTGAGGTTGGTTTGCCGCTTCCCTCGTTTCGGCGTCCTACCAAAAGCGATCGCCCATAATACAGGTCTAAGAACCTGCTTGCTTTTGAGGGGCGCTGATGGTGCCCATCAATCTTCAAAATCTCCTCACCAGCCATGAATTAATCGGTTCAGACGATCGATCTGTGGATAATGAAGATCAGAATTTTCTAGAAGCATTTTTGCGATGGTCGCCGACCGCCCTTCGGCCATCGCAAGGTTTTGACTCAGATAATCTCCCTAAGACATAAAAGGAAGTATTTTTGAGATTGTCATACTATCCCTGACTATACTGCTGATTTACTATTCAATCCTCCTAAAGAATATCTGCTTTTTGAATTTTCAATAATATTGCTGTGAAATTTGAGCGTCATTGCTAATTTGCATTTCTAAAAATAGACTTAAAAGCCTTTTCAAATAGGTCAATTTATAGCCTAGTTTAAGTTGCATTCTGTTGAAATTTATTGAGCATTCCACTCATGTGCTGGACCTATGAGATCATGGTGGGAACCAGTGGGTGTTTGAGCCTATTTGTATAGGTACCCTACGACAGATTGCAGTGGCTAATGCTCAGTAAAGCGTAAAGGTCATGCTCAGAATTAGACGTTCTCACGGCAAGGATAAAAAGGGTCGAGGCTTAACGCATTTAAGAAACAATATTGCGATTTTTATCGCTGGCTATTTTATCGCTGGTTTAGCCACCTGGAAGATCGGTGAACATCGTTTATTTCCCATCTTTAGCTGGTCACTGTTCTCTAGCATTCCCCAAAAAAATCAAGAAACGTTTGATATTCTCATCTACTCTCATACTGACCAGCGCCCTGCTATCCCCTTCAATCGTGCATCTAACACAATGGCGAGTGGTCAGGGCAATATTATTGCTATCAAGCTGATTCAAAAACTCGGTAGAGCCTATAAGCAAAAAGATATGGCCAAGTTTAAACAGCTACGAATGCTGTTTGAAAACAACTACTTAACGGGTGAAGTTAAGTACGAATTAATATCCGAGACCTACAATCCGATTGTAAAACTGAAAACTGGGGCATCGACCACCAAACGGTTGGCATCATTTATAAGTAGCTCATCCAAATGATCGATATTGCTAAACCCTGCATCAAGATCTTAGGGTCTACCACGGTTCCACCCAGACCCGCTTTTTCTCAAGAGCGCCAGTTTGTGATTGCTCAAACTATGATTCAAGTCTTCTATGCCATCCGGGCTTTTTTCTGCTTGAGTTCTTTGAACACTTGGTCTGAACATTTGAGCAAAATTAATCCCAAACCATTATGGCCAATCTTCTGGCTGAATTATCTTGAGCCTCAACGAGGAATCCATCTCATTCTTTGGTTTTACCTCATCAGCGGCATACTGTCTTTAATTGCCATTCGTTGGAAATTCGCGCGAATCGCGATCTTTTTAGCATCATTAGAGTTCTCTGCCTTGACCAATTCCTTTGGCAAAATCAATCATGGAGGACATATACTGCTGTTTTTAAGTTTTATTTTTATTTTTCTGCCGGATCAATGGCACGTTGCCAAACCGAAACGAGAGGTCCGAGCGGCGACACTGCTCCTTTTTTCAAGTTGCCAAGTGGCTATCTTGCTCACGTATACCATGTCGGGTTTTTTCAAAGTGGTGCTTATCCCCATTCAAGCCATTCAGAATCAAGTTCATTCGTTAATGCCTGAAGCCTTGGCGCTTCAAATTGCTCAACGTCTTGTCGAAACAGATGAGATCAGTGTATTGGGATTATGGTTAATTAATCACTACTACCTGGCTTGGCCCTTGATGCTGGGCACCATTTATCTACAATTTTTTTCGCTGTGGGCAGCTTTCCGCCCTTCTTTACATCAGGTCTGGGGACTCAGCTTAATTCTTTTCCATCTGGCAACTCACCTCACTATGACGATTTCTTTCTGGCAAAATTGTCTATGGCTTGCTCTATTTTTGCTCAACTCTCCGTTTCGCCCTCACTCTTTTAAGGGCAAACAAATTCTTCGTGATCTTCCTTTAGTCAACCTTTTGTTTATGAAATATCAACTGGTTTGAGGTGGATGAGAAGTATGAGGATAACCACTGTAGTTACGATGCTCAAAGGCGGTAAGAGAGAATTACTCTAATCCAAAGAATGTCCGATCATACATGTCTGGAGACAAGCGAAACCGCCCTTTCACAGAGAGAAAAGCAGGAATTTGCTGCATGGCAAAGTAAGTCGTTGGCGGATTCGGACTGTTTGCAGCATGGGGACTCTGCACGTGATCAGCATGGGTCAATGGCATCTCCCTGTCCCCTGGGCTAAAGACTTGTTGTGGTGTCTGCCAGTTCGCTTGTGAGCGGGGTCTTCGATACTCAAAGGTATAAACGTCTGGATTCCATATCCGTTCGAGCATGGAGCGATCGACCAGCCGATAGGGAACGTGATCACCGGCCCCAGCTTTTTCAAAAAAGAGTTGCTGATCGACCACTAGAGCAACGTGATCTAAGTAGGTTTGGGGACCATGATGGTGGTACACCAAAACAAAATCTCCAGGTTGTGGATGGGTTTGAATCTGGGTCGACCGCTGCCGCAATGCTCGTAACATCGAATGGCTATCGGTCACAAATAGCATAGGCGCTGGTGGGTTGTCTTGCTTCGCTAGGCGTAAGATTTCATACAGGGTGCCCCAGCAGTTGGTCACCAGCTTCGTTAGGATTAGCTGGGATGCTGGGTTGGCAGCGGAGGTTGTGATCGACAGCAGGTCTTGCGTATGAAATTGATGTCGATTCCACGCCTGCATCACGGGAGGCATAAAGTCCATCAAAGTATAGTTGCGATCGCGATCGTAATCCGCCAAATTTCGGTGATTATGCCAAGACGCATAGGTGGTGACCAACTGTTGCCATTGCGGGTACGTTAATCGACCAAACTCAAATTCCAAGGCCATTTCCCACACGGGCAGTTTGGCTTGGGCATCACGGTAGAGACGGCAGGTATACGGAATATCCTCTGCTCCTGCCAACCGCACAGCACAGGACTCCACCGACGTCACTGGGATCTTGCGGAACTCTGCCCGGGCGGGTTCTACCCCCCTGACGCAGCCCAGCACAACGATCACCTGTGCGAGCCTTTTAGACCTGAATAACGTCAGAATGGACGGCATCGACCCCTTCAATCTGAACTTGTGAATCATTATCTATTAGAGGTGTGGAAGCATCAACCAGGGGCAGCAAGGGTCCCACCTGTTCCTGGCCGCTCACGGATAAATCACTATGACAGAGAAACACCTTTTCCGTCACTCGACTCAATAAATCTAACAATAACCGCCGCAGCTGCGCCTGATCATTCTTCATTTCATCTTCGACCGTTAGGGGTTCCCCGGACCAGTGGCGCAAGCAAAAGGGCGCGCCCCAAAGAATCACGGCTCCACCCCCATGCCAGAGAGCTGATCCGGCGTCCAACCAAAAGTGCCAGCGATGGGCTGGGCGTGCCATCCGGTACTGAAAGGTGGTGGCTAACATAACCGCGCGACGAGGCTGCCCGTTGGGATTAACCGGAAAGGGATTGGCCGTTAAAGTCCCTTGTCGCAAGAGCTGAATAAATTGACCGACGGTTTCCGGTAGAGGAGGATGGCGGGTCTGGGTTTGCCGTAAGCGCTCATCCACTTGCCAATAATGCTGAGCCGTCTCCATCAGTTCCCGCAACACGGAGAGCTGATCATAGTTAAGGGCATGGGGCGCGAGAAATTCTTGGATTGCTCGATCCAAGATAAACACAGGATTTAAGGTGAGATACGGTTGGCGCACCGTTGGCGCAGCACCTTTATGTTGCTGATCGAGCCAACTGAGGAGATTGTTGTAGGCTGTCGTGGCCTGATGGCCCAAGCGATCCCAACGAGGAAAGTCTTCTACGGGCAGCAATTGAGGATGCTCAGGATGGGGGTGAAAGCAATAGTCGGCCAACAGCCCGGCCCGCACGGGGTCAATGGTGCCAGCGGCACTGACCAAGGATGGCGAATGCTGATGGGTGAGGACGACGAGCATTTCCGCGATCTGCTCTGCATCCACCAGGCGACCTAAACCGGGATAGACCAGGGTTAACAGAGTCAATAAGGCCCGGATCAGGGCAGCACTGTTCAGGGGCCGCTGATCCTTAAGGGATTCAACCGGAATCCCTTGGGCCGTCAAAATTTCGATCAGCGTGTAGCGGGCAATCGTATCTAGACCGGGACCGATGACGGCAATCTCTTCGGGTTGGACCTGCCCAGACTGAATAGCGTCAATAATCTGATCGGCGGTTTGACGTAAAAGCTGGGCTCTAGAGCTAGTCTGTAGGCAAGTCAGGGGTTCCGGTAACTCAAAGGTTTCGCCGCTAACAAAGGCAACGATATTCTGGCCCATGACGGCCCCTAAGGAGAGAGTGAAATCGGGATGCTGGGATTGCAGCTGGCACACGTCTTGGAGGCCCCCTAAGTACTCTGGATCGGCCCCCAACCCCAACCGAATGGCACCATCGGGATTAAAGCTAAAGACACCGACTTGGCCGTGATCCAGCCACACCTCAAATAAGTCGCGGGTAATGGCGGGATAGCTATCCACATCATCGGCAAATACGCCTTGATAGCGCTGTAATAGATGACCTTGATAGGCGGGGTCTGGCAACAGATAACGCCAGTACAACGCCGTGAGAATGCCATAGGTGAGCAAGCCCTGCTGCAAACACCAGTCCCGCCAATCCATCAGCATTTGGGCCAGGGTTTCCGTCAGGGTTCGGTCACACTTTAAGTCCCCTAGTCCATCCTCTAAGCAGCGCGGTAAATCTTCTAAGGCGATTCCACCAAAAGCCGCGAGTTGCAACAAGTCCAAAATCCGCCGCACCCAGCGGTCGGGAGACATATTTTCTAGGTCTTGTAGCTCTTCCCAAGGGGCAGTGTGCCAAAACTGAGCCGCCAGGGCTTGTTCGGTTTCGGGGCGAAGGCGAAGGGGGAATTGTGCCTGTAGTCCCAACGCCTTGAGGACCAGCGGCCAGAACAGCATGACTTCGTCTTCGAAGAAGCCCAGGGGCGTGGTGGATTGAACGATAATTTTGCCGGTGGTGGCTTGTGCGATCGCAGGCATCAATCCCTGGCGATTATCGGCATTGACAGCAAACACTAGCGCCGTTTTTACCGCAGGCGAAACCGACTCTCCTCCCGTGATAGAAGAGGCGTGAGACCAGTCCACTAAATGCTGGATCAAAGCGGTGGTCTTACCGCTACGAACTGGGCCTGAGATCCAAGTCGGAACCGAAGTCACTCCGTCGGGCAGAAACAAATTTGCTACGATACGACATACCTATTATGAGGTTAGGCTCCCATTCTGGTAAGTTTTGCTTACATAACGTCTCAGGACATCAGGCCCCAATGACCCATACCCCCCAATTGCAACAGCGTGTAGGGGAATCATGAGCGCTTCCTCTCCAAATCCCTTTCAACGCTCGCTTAAATTTGTTGAGCAATGGTATCGGGAGACGCCACAGCGAGCCTTAGACGGCGCCTATCAAGCGGCCCGCGCCATCGAGACGATTGAGAAAAAGCACTTCCAAGGTCAGCCTGTTCCGCTCCGCATCCGCACTGAAAGTGTGATGACCAACTACTTTCAGTCTGAGGTCCAAAAGAATCTCAAATTTATTCAAACCCGATTACGAGAGTTTAAATCCAGTTCCCTTGTCCTGGAAGTGGCCGACAAGCTTAAACCACCCCGCTTCCCACCTACGCCCACCCGCATCGACAATCCTGACACCACGGATTTCACAGATGAATATGATGTCGCCACCGATGAATATAGGGCAGAACTCGTTTCATCAACCGTAGATACTCAATCGACGTTAGACAAATTAGCGTTTGTTGATGCAGTGATCCAACGATATCGTTCGGCTTCGATTCAGCGGGAAGCAGCGGCGGCAGTACCAAAAGCAGCTAGATCGACGATCCAGAAACCCAGTACAGATGCTAGAAAAAATATTCCACAGCCGCTGCCCATTCAGTCAGCCCAAAATTCGCTCTATGAGTCGGAATTTATTTCCGATGATATTTCTGAGGATCCGTCCAAGTTAGATAGCAGTAGTTTTATCCCCCGGTCGATTCTGCGCACCGCCACCCGCTTCCGCAAAGAATTAAACCCTGATCCAGGTACTGAAGACGATATCCTCAATGATTTTCGGAATTCCAGAGTTCGCACAAGAGCCGCAGTCAGCTTTATCTTGGGCTTAATGATCGTGCCGCTACTGACCCAACAAATTTCCAAAAACCTAATTGTGGGTCCCTTTGTGGATCGATTCAAAGGCCCTGAACAAATTGAGATTCGGATTAATCCTGAAATTGAGAATCAAGTCTTGGCTGAGCTGGCTCTTTTTGAAGAACGTCTGAAATTTGAAAATTTAACCAGTCCCATTGCTTTGACCCCAGCTGAAATGCAAGATGAGCTGAAGACAAAGGCTGCTGAACTCAAAGCAGAATACCAGTGGGACTTACGTCAACCCCTCAAAAATGCTATTTCCGATTTCTTTTCACTGATTGCCCTCGCCATCTTTTTTGTGCTGAACCGCCAAAGGGTTGCCGTCCTGAAATCCTTTCTAGATGAAATTATTTATGGGCTCAGTGATAGTGCGAAAGCCTTTATCATCATTTTGTTTACGGATGTGTTTGTGGGATTCCACTCTCCTCATGGTTGGGAAGTGATCGTCGAAAGTGTGTTGAGTCATTTCGGCTTGCCCCAGGACCGCAATTTCATCAATATGTTTATTGCCACATTCCCCGTCATGCTAGACACGGTATTTAAATATTGGATCTTCCGATACTTGAACCAAATCTCGCCCTCTGCCGTTGCCACTTACCGCAATATGAATGAGTGAGCTGTTCACTGAACAGCTGGGTATTGCTGTACGTTATGAACCATTTTGTTGCAGAGACAAGCACAAAAATCCCCTGCAATGGTGGCACAGGGGAAAAAAGCTTTTGTAACGTCTTGACTGCTTTCAAGAAGGGATATTTCCACTCTCAGTTATGCCCAAACTGATCCCTAGTTTGATCAGGCCCGAGATATTAACACCTGAAATCCTTGCCCCATAATGCTCTTCAATGACTTAAATCATTGCTACGAAAACATGACAAACACCTCATGGAGATGACTTGATCTGGCTTCTTTCTCCAATTGCGGGCCCTATTCCATCTCACGAATTGGACAAACCGTTGCAATCAACTCCTCGGCCTAATGAGGTTCAGCAGTGTTTTTTGGGTAAGGATCAGATTATTATGAAGGAAAGTTAAGAAAACAGCTATTTATCCTGTTATGACTACTCAGGTACAAACCAGCCCCCCCCTTGAAACCCAAACGTGGATGTGGCGAGGGTACCGCATCCAATACACTGTCCAAGGTGCAGGGCAGCCCATGGTTCTGATTCATGGCTTTGGGGCTTGTATTGGGCATTGGCGCAAAAATATACCTGAGCTGGCTGCCGCTGGCTACCAAGTTTGGAGTCTGGACCTGCTGGGGTTTGGCGATTCCGACATGCCTGCAATCGACTATACCCTGGAGGTATGGCAAGACCTATTTAAGGACTTTTGGGACACCTTTATTCAAACGCCTGCGGTCTGGGTAGGCAACTCAATTGGCGGTTTGCTGGTGCTGATGATCCTCGCCGATCATCCCCAGATGGGCACAAGTGGCGTGTTATTGAATTCAGCTGGAAGCCTCAACATCCGGCGAGAAGAGGCTATCTTACCGCTGCGGATTGTCATGGGACCGATGCGAATGATGATGCGGTCCAAGTTTTTTGGTCCGTTCTTTTTCAATCAAGTGCGCGGCAAACGAGCGATTCGCAACTCTCTATTTCAAATCTATGGCAATAAAGACGCCATCACTGATGAACTGGTAGAGATGCTCCATACGCCTTCTTGTAATGAAGGGGCCTGTCATGTCTTTCTGTCTGTTTTAACCGGCCCTCCTGGCCCCCGGCCCACCGAACTGTTACCCCGGATTAAGCAGCCTCTGCTCGTGTTGTGGGGGGAAGATGACCCCTGGGCAGCCTTACGCACGGCCAAGATCTATCGCGAGTTGAGTGCCAATCCCAAGGCGGAACCCCAAGTCACCTTTGAAATCATTGCCAAAACCGGACATTGTCCTCATGATGAGCGGCCCGAAATCATCAATCCCATGATTATCAATTGGCTGAAGGCGCGTCAGGTCGCCTAAAGAGATCCAGCGAGACGCTCTTGTCGACTGCGCTGCGTTACAGATGTTTACAAGGACACCTTCACAATCATCCACCCCTGAACCATCGAGTTAGTTTCAGCACTAGCCCCCAATGGATGGATAACGGATGCCCGTGATCTGCTTCAATTGGAACATGTGACTTGTCTCACTGAGTCCCCCTAATAAAGCTGCCATTGTCTAGACATATTTGTTCTGGGAGACACCCACAATGGTTAGTACCGGTCTCGCGTCCGCACAAACTTTACTCCATAATCGCTACCAGATCCTTCGAATTCTCGAAGATGGTCCTTGGAGTATTGCTTGGTTGGCAGAAGACACGCAGCGTCTCTCCGGTCGTCAGTGCGTTGTTCGGCGAGTCAAACCTCTGACCCCAGATGTGGCGGTTCAGAAACAGCTTTGCGATCGCATTCAAACCGAAATTGAGACTTGGCAAACCTTAGGTGGCATCCATGACCAAATCCCTTGGTTGTCTAGTTTTACGGATGCCGACAACCAGATCTATCTCATTGAAGAATGGGTGCCAGGACTGACGCTAACCCAAGTGATTCAAAACAGTGGCCCCTTAGATGAAGGGGCTGTACAAACGATTTTGACCAAGCTCTTGTCCCTGGTGGATTATCTCCACCAGAACCAAGTCGTTCACTGTGCGCTAGAACCTAGCAATATCGTCCTCCGAGAAGCGGACCAAAAGCCCGTTTTACAATACGGTGGCATCCTTAATCAGATCATGGCCCATATCTGTGTGGAGTGTAATATCCACCCCCTTCCTTGGATACCAACCTCCGGCTACTTGCCCCACGAGCAAGTAGTCCTCGATCAACATTATTATTCCAGTAACCTCTATAGCCTCGGTCTGATTGGGATTTACCTGCTAACCGGACACGATCCCTATGATGTGTTTAATCTCACCGCAGAGGGTGGTGAATGGTCTCAAGTGGTACCCGCTGCGGATTCTGCCTTCACTGCCATTTTGAATAAGGCTATTGCTCGATTGCCGGGTGAGCGTTTTGTCACAGCTCGGCAAATGTTGAAAGCATTGGCTGCACCGGGGCAATTTTTGCAACAGTCACTTTCAGCGCATGCCAACTTAATAGAACAGATGGGGACCTATCTCAGTTCTTATTGGCTGCACCTAAATCCTTCTGAACCGACTCTCAACTCTTACCCTGGGTAAGGGGTTTGGATTCAAACCGTCACCCGCTAGTTGGGTGATAACCATCACGCCATCGTCGTGATAGCTCTCAATTACGGTCAGTGATGATTCTCATCGCTGACCCTTTTTAGATCTGGGATGCTTAGACCATACCTCCTCTAGAGAGTCTCAGCCCAAGGGTTTGCAAATGAGGCGAGTCCCCTCAGACGAGGATATTGATGACAGGGAGAAGTTCCAATGGCTCGCAATTTTATCAATCAATGGGCTCAAGCATTCAAGTCCGACTGGAATCCTCAACAGAGTGATGTGGCCGTCCAGTCCAAGTGGACCCGCTCAACCCAAACCGTATACGCAACCTCACTGAACCGCGATCACACTAAAATTGTGCGGTCTGCGGATAGTCGTTCACCTGCGGCCCAGGAACCCAACGATACCCCTTCTTTATCCGAGTTGCTAGCATTATCCAGTCACCGTCTCATCACAGTGGTGCAGTTGTCCCCATTCCTACCCATCTACGTCAAACAAGCTTGGATTCGACAGATTCGGGTGATGGGTTTAAAGCGTTGGCAAACCAGTTTAGCGATTTTAGAAGAGCTGTACTTTGACCATCGCTGCGCTCAAACCGATTATCAGCCTGGACGTGACCCTTTCGATGCCACGGTTAGTAACCATCAGGCCTTTAATGCTGAAATGGCTTGCATTGAATACGAACTGAATACCATGGAAATGATCCTCAAATATGCTGAAGCTTGTGCTCAAGAAGCGTAAATGTTACTCAGGCTCAAGGCTTTTGGGCCTTCAATGTGGCAGCCAAATGGAAACGACAATTCTTTGACTCACGACCCTCTTTTTTGATACCGACTCACTTTAGCTTAACGACATTAACCACCTTGGGATTTGGCGATGTTGTCCCCATTAGTCCTTTGGCCATTGTGCTCACAGATACAGAAGCGATTATTGGCCAGCTCTACTACAGTGTTTATTGCCATTCTGGTGGGGGGATATCTATCGCAGGAAGTTGATCAGGCCTGATCGAATACCCTAGTGCAGATTGAATGCATAATCTTTGTATCGATCTCTACTGTAATGCTTTACAGTTCCCGTACAGTAATAGCTATAGGCTTGCTCAAAACAGCTTTTCAGACTAAACCAGCGGCATAATCCAATCAGCGTGGGACAAGACACATGAAGATGGATGAACGGACGCCAAAGGACGCGAGAGATTTAGCTAACGCTGATACTCCTTCTCAATTAGAACTGGATATTCAAGTCCCTGGAGATCGGCACCCCAAACACTCTCGACCTTCAGTATTGAGTAAAAAGTCGCCCTGGCCCATTGCCATCCTCGTGATGCTGGTGATTGCAGGACTGTTTGGCTGGCGGCTTTACAACGCCAGCCAATCTCCTACCCTCTCCGAACCTGAAACGGCTTCAGAAGCTAAATTACCCGTGAGGGCAGTGCGGGCTCAGTTAGCCCCGATTCGTCGCTGGGTCACCAGTCCCGATGGAGACGTGAGGGCAGAGCGATATAAACAACTGATTTTTGAATCGAGTGGGGAAGTGATCCAACTGGCCAAAATTGATGGACGCTTTCTCCGAGAGGGCGACAGAGTGGAGAAAGGACAATTATTAGCCACTCTTGATGATCGCAAATATCGGTCTGATATCCGCGCAGCTGCAGCCGACCGAGAAGTCGCCAAGCGGACTGAAGAGCAGGCGGTTGCTAGTCTGCGTCAGACCCAAGCCAATTTGCGACAAGCCAAAGCTGATTTAGCATTGGCCAAACAGGAAGCCAAACGGCGACAAACCTTATACAAGCAGGGGGTCATCCCAGCCACTGAACGAGATACCTACAATAACCGCGTGATTCAAGCTCAAGTTGGGGTTAAGGTGGCCCAAGAAAATGTTAAAACGGCCCAAGAACAAATTGCTGTATCGAAGGCAGGGGTGGTCTCCAATCAAGCACGATTATTAAACACGGTTATTGCCAGAGAAGATACGCAGCTCGTATCTCCCATCAATGGAATTGTCGCTTATTTAAATATTCGAGAAGGGGAATATTGGAGCCCATCCCGAGTCCAATCCGCTACTAGTTACCAAGCCGCCATTGAATCTGTGCCCATTGTGGTGGTGGACCCCGGTAGTTTTGAGGTTGCCTTTGAAATCCCCGCGTCCGAGGGGAGTCTGTTGCGACCAAATCAACCCGCATACATTGCCCTGGATGACGATATCAGTCAAGCCTTTGTGACCGGACTAAAGCAAAGCGATCTGGTCAGCGTGGCCAAAGCCCGAGGCAGGGTTTTTGCCGTCACCCCAGCGGTGACACCGGGAGGCAGGGCCGTACAAGTGCGGGTTCGAATTACGGAAGGGCGAGAAAATTTACGGCTAGGGTCACGAGTGCAAACCTGGATTGCCGCTCAATCCCGAAGCGAAGCGATTACGTTGCCCTTTGGGGCAGTGATTACCCGCGATCGCAAATCCTATGTGTTTGTGGTCAATGAAGAGACGGGACGGGTGGAGCAGCGCCCCGTGGTCTTAGATATTGAAGGATTAGATCGAATTTCGATTGCTCGGGGGTTGAAACCCGGTGAACTGGTGGTTACCGAAGGCAGCAATCGACTGGTGAATGATTCACCCGTTGATGTGGTCGATGTCGCGGGTCAAAGCTAGGCAGCTTCGCCGGATTGAATATAGCACAGCGCAAGGATAGGCCCTATGCAAACTGAGGATCGTCAGACTAACCCTACCTTAGAAACGCCTGATGACCAGGCTCATGGAACGTCTGAGTTAGAGCAAGCCTCTCCCTTCGCCCGGTTTTTCTTCACTCGCCAAGTCTTTGGGATTTTGCTGTGTTTTCTGTTTGTGATGGGTGGCCTGATGGGCTATGTCTCCATGGTCAAAGAATCCGACCCTGACATCAAAATTGCCCGAGCCAATATCACCACGACCTGGCCAGGTACCGATGCTGAAACGATTGAAAACCGCGTTACCGACAAACTGGAAAAGGAAATTAAGTCCCTGCAAGGGCTGAAGGATGTGAGAAGTGCCACCTTCAATTCCTATTCGATCATTGATGTGGAGTTTCGAGCGGAAGCCCCTGTAGCTTCGTCGATTCAAGAACTGCGGGGTAAAGTCGATGATGCCGAACCGGAACTGCCCGCAGAATCGGAAGGGCGTGAACAACCCGATTTTGTGCAAGTCTCTCAACAAGATGCGCCCATTTTGACGGTGGGGTTGTTTGGTCCTAACTTAGATATTGCCACCCTCAGTCAAACTGCCGAAGATCTCAAAGATATCTTAGAGTCGGTTAAAAATCTGCGCGAAGTCAACTTATCGGGCAACCGGGATGAAGTCATCCATGTGCAGATGATTCCCAGTCGGCTTACCAGTTTAGGGATTTCCTCCACGCAAGTCAGAAATGCGATTCAAGGGGGTAACCAAGATGCCTCCTGGGACCGGGTTCGCGATGATGCGATTGGCGCTCAGGTACGACTGTTTGGTCGATTTCGTAGTCTTGAGGATTTAAAATCCCTCCCCGTGGCTCGACTCACCGATAACCGGATCGTCCGCTTGGAAGAAGTAGCAGATGTGCGGCGGGATTTAGAGCGGGAAACCAACCGAGCTTTTCTGAGTTGGGAAAATCAGCCCTTTCAATCCACGATCACCTTAGATATTGTCAAGGTGGCGGGTAGCGACACGATTCAAGTGATTACCGACGCCCTCCAAACCTTAGAGGAAGCCAGCCAAAATCCCAGAATTTGGCCTGCGGGCATGGAGTATCGGATCCTCAACAACGATGCGATCACCATCAATGATGAGCTTGCCAACTTGTTGAGTAATGTTGGTCAGGCTTCCTTTTTCGTTTTTATCATTCTGCTGGTGGCCTTGACCTGGCGTGAAGCCCTGATTGCCGGATTGGCCATTCCCCTTACCTTTATTGCGGCGATTTTCTTCCTGTGGTTGGGGGGGCAAACCCTCAACTCTATGGTCTTGATCGGCATGATCCTGGCCCTGGGGCTGCTGGTGGACGTTTTTATCCTGATGTTGGAGGGCATGCATGATGGTATTTTTGTCGAGGGTTTAGGATTTGCAGAATCCGCCCTACGGACGGTTAAAGCCTATGCCGGACCTGCCTTTGCTGGACAACTCACTACAATCTTGGCTTTAGCCCCCCTTATGGCTATTTCCGGTACGATGGGCAAATTTATTCGCCTGATTCCGATTAGTGCCATTACCTGCTTGGTGATCAGCTATTTCCTGTCTCTGCTGGTCGTCATTCCTCTGTCTAAATTTCTGCTAGGGAATGTTAAAGGCGGCTCAAATAAAACCTTTGTGGATCGGTTGACTGAAGTGGCCTCAGCTCGCTTCTCAAATTGGAGCTTGAAAATGACGGTCCCTAATAAGACGGTGGCTCGGCTCTGGTCTCTCGGCGCAATAGGGTTATTTATATTTGCCTGTGTCCTATTTACCGCGTTACCGTCGAACCTATTTCCCCAAAATGACGGTTCTAAACTCAGTATCAATGTGGAGTTGGCCCCGAGTACCACACTGGAAAGTACCCAAACCGTCGCCGATCAGATGGGTGAGACGTTACTGGCCTATCGCGATCCAGATGGACAGCCCGTATTCAAGAGCGTGGTCAAATTGGTGGGCAAACGCAGTAGCTTAGTCTCTTCTGGGGAGCTGAAGCCTACTAATTCAGACTACTTTGTCGGTTTCTCGGTCATCTTTGTGGAGTCCGATCAACGACAACGGCAGTCCTTTGAATATGCACGAGAGTTGAGATCGCAACTCCAAACCGAAATCCTCCGCAACTATCCTGGCTCCACCCTGGCAATTCAGTATGAGCGAGCCGGGGGCGGTGAAGATCCGATTCAAGTGGCGATTAGTGGCGAAGATATGCAGGTTCTGCGGGAAATCTCGGTCCAAGTCCAGCAGGTCCTGCGGGAAATTCCGGGCACCATGGATGTCCGGGATGACTTAGGCAATTTGCGAGAGGACTACAAGCTGATTCCGAAACGAGAAGCCCTCGATTTCTATAGCCTCAGCCAGAGTGAACTGGCGGCTCAAGGGCGCTATTTGATGATTGACAACGACATTGGTGACTTCCCCATTGGCAGCGGAGAAGAAGATCTAGAAATCCGTCTCAGTACCCTCTGGCCCTCCCGCCAGGGAGAAGTCGGGGGTCCCTCCCGTCAAGATGAATTTCAAACGATTCGGTTTGTTACCGCTCAGGGCAAAAGCATCCCTGCTGAAGCAGTGTTAGAACCGGCCCCTGGAGCAGTCCCCCTGTCAATCACCCACAGCAAGAGTCAGCGTACCGTCACCGTTTTAGCCAAAAACGTACCGGGAATTGGAGTATATGATGCCGATATTTTGGCCAAGCTAACGCCCAAACTTCAGGAGATGCAAAAAACTTGGCCCCAGGACTATGAATATCGATATGGCGGCGATGCCGAGACCAGCGGAGAGACCTTTGGCTCAGCAGGACAGATGTTAGTGGTGGCCATTTTCCTCGTCTTTGCCGTGCTGGTGCTGCAGTTTGGGTCCTATACTCAGCCTCTGATTATTATCCTTACGATTCCGTTTGCTTTAACGGGAACCTTGATTGGCTTTTATTTACTGAATTTGCCCTTTTCCTTTCCTGCTGCCATTGGTGTGATTTCATTAACGGGAATTGTGGTCAATGATGCAATTGTGATGGTGGAAACCATGAATGAGCGGCGTAAGCAAGGCTTAGGCGTCCGTCAAGCTGCTGCCTTAGGCGCGAGCGATCGCCTCCGCCCCATTTTGACCACTTCTATTACCACGGTGATTGGGCTTCTCCCCTTGGCCTTTAGTGAAGCAGAATGGTTCCCGCTGTGTATGGCCATAATTTTCGGCCTAATCGCTGCCACGTTAATTGCCTTACTCGTCGTACCTGGGCTGTACTTGCAGCTCACGCCCAATAAACGGGTTGAGTGACTAAATCATTGACTAGAGAGACTGGCATCAGTGGTGTTGCCACCACTGTTCATCGTTAACCCAGCCATCAATCCAAGCGACTGATCTCCCTTTCCCTAAACATCAGGATTGGCCTGAGCTAAGACAGGCTGACCGGTGGTAATCGCTGTCTCAATAATGTCAGCCGCTTTGTTGACGCCACCCCCACTTCGGCACGCCGCCTTAAGTCGAAGCGCTACCTCCTTATAGGATGGCTGGGTTAAGACAGACTGAATTTTTACCCGTAACTTTTCCACCGTGAGACTGCGCAATGAAATTCGCTCTCCCACTCCACTCCAAACAATCCGAGAGGAAACCCCCGGCTGATCATTTGCGACTGGGATCGCAAGCATGGGTACCCCATGCATCAAGCATTCCATAGTGGTATTCATACCCGCATGGGTAATCATGATTGTTGCCCGCTGAAGAATATCAAGTTGGGGGGCATATCCAACCACAATTGGTTCGCCAGCGAGCTGAGGGAGATCCTCTGGCTGGGTCGAACCGCCGAGAGAAATGACTAACTGTGCATCCAAACTGGAGCATGCTTCCGCAATTTGCTCGAAAACCCAGAGGAGCTGATTTTGCAGAGTTCCCATGGAAGCGTAAATTATGGGTTTCTCAGCCTCTAGTCGCTCCCAGGGGAAGGGAATCGGCTCTCGACTATTAGTGGTATGGAAGGGTCCAGTGAAGTGAAACCAAGGGGGGAGGGTCCGACGAGGGAATTCAAAATCAGCGGGCGCTTGGCTGATTTGAGCAAGGCCAGAGTAATTATCATTCGATTGGCGATAAGCAGGGAGTTGCCATTGTTGGCGATAGTGTTGGATGGTGTTGCGGATAGATGTTGCCGCACGGGACAAGAGCCAATAGCCAAAGCGATTACGGAGTTGCGCACTCCACGCCAGGCTATAGGGCCATTGGGTGTTAAAGGGAGGGATTGATGGGTCTTGATTCAAGACGACAGCACTGCAAACCGTAATAAACGGAATATGTAGATGATCGGCTAAGGTACCACCTGTTTGGGCACCTTGATTGACTAACAGCGCTTCTACTCCGATTTTACGAGAAATTTCGGGTCCATCCCTGAGAAACACCTCAGATTCTCGGTTTAAGAGTTCAATAGTGTAGCGTAAAGCGGCTAGACCGCTTAGCTTCCCTAAATGTGATAAAGCTGCCTTCATTCTTCCGACTGGGAACTCCACTTGGCCAACAGCTTGTAGCGGAATGCCAGCGGCTTCGGCTTTAGGTTGAGCATCCAGAAGTGCAATGAGCGTGACTTGATGGCCACGACGCTGCAACTCTTGGCCGAGGGGGAGCATAGTGTTCAGTGGCCCGGTGGCCGACACAGATATGATGCCATAGTGGGTCATAGGAACAACCGTAGCGACCTATTCCTCTTGTACCACTTTGCCAGGAAATTCATATTTTGTTGCACTAGGAAGTCTAGAACGTGTAGACGGCATGGCGAACCCCTTACAATCCAGTTTTAGCTGAGGATTCAGACAGACTCACCTGCTTTAACTCCAGCGCAACTGCTCTAATTTACGTTTGGCTTCAGGATCAAGCGAGTGGGCCAGGAGGCGGCTGGGAGAACGTTTTTTTGTATTTTGCTTCGACCGAATTTTAGTGGTAGTTGCCGCCATTTCCTTGACGAGCTGCAGAGCCGACATCCATTCTGCACCATATCCCATCACCGTCAGCTGTTGGGCTCGATCAGACGTTGCCACAATAATCCGAGCCCTCCGAGGTCGTGCTTTGGCACAGTACAGCTCAATATAGGTGTCCGCTGTTTGACCATAGTCGGTGTAATAGATATCTAGGGATTCCGTAAAGGGTTCACAGATCCCTTTTTCTTGCCGATTCTGGGCATCAAAGACAATCCGAGCCTGATATCCTTGAAACGCACTGTAGTTGGCAAGGGCATCCGTGAGGTGGAGTCTGGCTGTCTCTAATTCTTGGATATGTTCAAAGATCTCAGCCGGAGCAGAACCATTCTGGTGTTGCGACCAAACCCCCAGGATGTTGTAACCGTCTACTAACAAGATCGGTTGCTCAGAAGATGTCTCCATGCCGATTCGTAACTTTTTTTAATATTGCTTAATCATTTCTTTATTGTGACACTTCTGTTGCACATCCGCAGTTTATCTAATGACTGAAGTCTTGGCCGATTTGGTCCTGCTCAGCAATGGCCCCGGTGAACTCTCCACTTGGGTCAGACCTGTTCTGCAAGCATTGAGGGCTCGCAGCCAGTTTAGTCGAGTCTCGATCTTGCTCTCTCCCTGCCCCCATGCGGGTGGACATGAGGCAGCAGTTGCGGCCACTTTTCCAGGGGTTGATCGGGTATTAGAACCACAGCAATTCTTTCCCTTTCTGCTCTGGGGCAAAACGCCCAATCCATGGCAGTGGCATCCACAGGGGGTAGTGGTTTTCTTGGGAGGCGATCAGTTTTATGCCGTGGCGATTGGCAAGCGATTGGGCTATCGCATTGTCACCTATGCCGAATGGACGCCTCGCTGGTTACCTTGGATTGACGCCTGTGGGGTTACACAGGCGCACATGCTGCAACGGGTTCCGCGTCGGTATCGCTCTAAGGTATCGGTGGTGGGTCATTTAATGACCGATATTCAACCCAGTACCGATGCGATCGCATGTTTGCAAGGGTTCGGTTGGGATGCCAACACTGAAATTGTCGGGCTATTACCTGGATCTAAACCCGCAAAATTACGGGTGGGAGTCCCGTTTTGCCTGGGCATTGCCGATCAGCTGCATCACCATCGCCCCCAAACCCAATTTGTGATTCCGGTTGCCCCAGGCGTATCCATAGAGACGCTCAAACAATACGCTGACCCCACTCAGAACGCTCTAATTTCCAAGTTTGCAGGCAGCACCGCCGTTTTGAATAGGTCTGAGCGGGGTCTTGCCTACCTATGTACGCCGAACGGCACCCCAGTTTGGTTGTGGCCCTGCTGTCCCGCCTATGATCTCTTCCGGCACTGTCAGGTTTGTGTCACCACTGTGGGTGCTAACACGGCTGAACTGACCGCCTTAGCCATACCGATGCTCGTCGTTATCCCCACACAACAGCTAGAGTTTATACGGGTGTGGGATGGGGGATGGGGGTTAGTCACCCAGCTGCCGCTCGTAGGGACACCGTTGGCAGCTTTAGTCAACCGCTGCATCTTAAGCCGAGGGCTAGGGCTCAAAGCTTGGCCCAATATTTGGGCAGGTCAGGAGATTGTACCAGAGCATGTGGGGCAGGTGTATCCTGATGCGATCGCACAGCACCTACAGCATTTACTCAACGCCCCCACAGCGTTACAACAGATGCAAACTGACCTAAGAGCTGTTCGGGGTAAAACAGGTGCGGCTACACGTTTGGCTAGACTCATCGAGAACACCCTGGCTGCAGATCCACAAAACGCCAGTGCCTCGCTCTAAAGCCTTCTCTGGACCAACCTAATAATGTCGAGATTGGCTATCTCGGCGACCTAGCTCAGAGACCCCTCCCACCAGCAACGCAATCATACCGAGACTGACGCCCCAACTCCGACCGCCAAAGCCCCAAACACTGGCACAATAGCAAAGACTCCCCACCAGCAAAAACGGCACGATACTAAGCAGAGAGGCAAAGAAGAGATTTTGCGCTTCTCGGGCCGAGCGGGTTCGTTCAAATTCTTCTGCCGATAAATAAAGCGATCGCTCGGCGTAATTGAGCCATCGACAACATTGCGCCGTGATCCATTGACTCAACGGATAAAAGCCTACATATAAACCCGTTGCCCATAAACTCCCTCCCGCAATCGGTAGAGATTCAATCTGAAACTGAAAGGGTAGAAAATCAATCACCATAGCTGGGCAGTTGTCGAGATGGGCGGCAGTATCCCTTTACGGGCTAGGCATAAAGGAAGTTGAAGTTATATATCACTATGACACCAAATCCTACATAAACCCACAACAATCTTAATTATTTTTGGCAGCTATAACGGTCGATAATGACGGTCGATATAGGGACGTCGAGTGTATGCTCAGCGCTATGGCTTGGAATGAGATTGCTCTAGCTGACACGGAGAACAGAGACCAAAGAACTCTAAGGTGTGGTAGAAAATTTCGAATTGCGCAGATTGTCGGAGCTGATCTTCCAATTTATGCACCGGACATTCTTCATCTTGAATGGGAATAGAGGCCCCACATTGCAGGCACGTCATATGGTGTCTATCTTGCTGCGCCGTTGAGTATAGCGTTTCACCATTGCTTAACAGACGTGCTTGAATGGCGCCATTCAACTTCAGCGCCTCAAGGGCACGATAAACAGTGGCGAGGCCAAGCGACAACTGTGCTTTCCGCAGCTCAATATAAAGATCTTGGGCAGAAATCTCTCGATTCAACTGCTTCAAAAGCTTAAGCACCGTATTTTGGCTGCGGGTGAGTTGTGATTTCATAGCAAGCGTATCGTCAAGGACGATCCCATTGCCTATTAATGGCAACAGGGTTCAATTTTACCGACAAATACGGCGAGAAGGGCTGAGAGTGACCATACCGAAATGCCGTAGTCCTAGAATAGACCAACCAATTCGACTTGAGTCTGTTAACTTAAGGAAAAAGTTGGATACAAACAGCAGTATGAATTCAGTGCTGACCAGCCTGATCAACGTTCAGCCCACAACATACTAGGATATGGAAGGGAAATGCTTCTCCACGATCCTGATGATCCTGTGGGATATCTCTTCCTTCATCTTCCTCAACCCAATTTTATGACGCGTAGCAAGCTCTCAGATTCAGATAAACAAACCATTACTCAACTCTTTCGAGAGTCTGAAGAGACGATTGCCCAGTTGGCGGACCGTTTTGCAGTCAGCAGTTCCACGATTCGTCGGATTCTTAAAAACCAGCTGCCTGACCAAGAGTATGATGCTCTACTCGCTACCAAGCAGGAAAAACGAACGCCTAAATCTACGCGCAAAGGGTCCGCCAGCGCCATCCAAACCCCTGATCCTGTACCCCAAAAGACAGACTCAGTTGCTTCCCCTCGGCCTGCCCTCATCAAAAAGCGTGATCGGACGGTGGTAAACGACGGTACTAACGCCAAAGGAGAGTCTCAGCCTGTACCCTTACCCAAGCTGGCTGAAGACGAAGATTTAGCAGAAATTATTGCTGATATCGAACATGACCTGCACGATCCTCCCTTAGATGAGGTGGACGAGGATGAAGACTTGGATGACTTTGAAGCGGATGACGCTGACGAGAGCGAAGAGGATGAGACTTTAGAACCGCAATCTCCACTAGGGGTGACTTTAGAGTCAGAAGCGTTGATTCAAGTGCGCCCCTTCTCCGAAGTCAGCTTTCCCAAAACATGCTACTTGGTGGTAGACCGATCGGCAGAGTTGATTACCTGTCCACTGCAAGCCTTTGGGGAATTAGGAACGATTCCTGAAGATGACGTCAATGCTAAGACCTTACCCATCTTTGACAACCATCGTATTGCTCGCCGCTTTTCCCATCGCAATCAAAGAATTGTGAAAGTTCCCAATGGCAATGTGCTCAAGAAAACCTACTCTCAGCTCGTCGCTAAAGGGATCACGCGGTTGCTGATCAATGGTCATGTTTACGCTCTTTAGAAGCGCGTTATAAGATCTTGGACACGCCGATTTATAAGCTATGATGCCAAGGCGGGGAGAGTTGTTAATGCCAATCTAAACTTTGAAAATTGGGACTTCCGCCCTGAAATTGGTGGCTAGTTATCTATAAAACACAACATTTGATATGAAAGCGATGATTTTGGCGGCGGGGAAAGGAACCCGTGTTCGCCCTATAACATTCACGATTCCTAAACCCATGATTCCCATCATGCAAAAGCCAGTGATGGAGTTTTTGGTGGAGTTGCTCCGGCAACATGGTTTTAAGGAAATTATGGTGAACGTCAGCCATTTGGCGGATGAAATTGAAAACTACTTTCGAGATGGCCAACGTTTTGGCGTTGATATTGCCTATTCTTTTGAAGGGCGGATTGAAGACGGGAATCTGATTGGGGATGCGATCGGATCCGCCGGCGGAATGCGTCGGATTCAAGACTTCTCTCCCTTCTTTGATGATACATTTATTGTCCTGTGTGGAGATGCCCTGATCGATCTAGACCTAACGGCGGCGGTGAAATGGCATCGGCAAAAAGGGTCCATTGCCACCATCGTGATGAAAACTGTGGAGCCGGAAGATGTCTCCAGTTATGGTGTTGTGGTGACCGATGAAGAAGGTCGGGTCAAATCGTTCCAAGAGAAACCCAGCGTCGATGAAGCCCTGAGCAACACGATCAACACGGGGATTTATATTTTCGAGCCGGAAGTGTTGGATCTGATTCCGTCAGGCCAAGAGTTTGATATTGGGGGCGATTTGTTTCCCAAACTTGTCTCTATGAATATGCCTTTCTATGGGATTGCCATGGATTTCCAATGGGTGGATATCGGTAAAGTGCCCGATTATTGGCATGCCATTCGTAGCGTATTGATGGGCGATGTCAAAAACGTTGCGATTCCTGGCCATGAAGTGTCACCGGGAATCTACACTGGCTTAAATGTTGATATTGATTGGGATAAGGTTGATGTTCAAGGTCCGGTGTACATCGGTGGCATGACCCGTATTGAAGAAGGCGTTAAGATTATTGGTCCCGCCATGATCGGTCCTAACTGTCACATTTGTAGTGGAGCCACAGTCGATAATAGCGTTATTTTTGAATATTCTCGCTTAGGCTCCGAAGTCCGTTTGGTGGATAAGCTGGTCTTTGGTCGCTATTGCGTGGACAAGACAGGGGCCTCCTTAGATGTCCGAGCTGCGTCGTTAGACTGGCTGATTACGGATGCCCGCCAAGATGCCCATGCGCCATCGCCGATGATGAGCTAAGCAGCAATGGATGGACAGCGGTGGCTGGCTCAACAGGAACCTCAGTGGCAACGCTATGAACAGCTGCTCCAGAAAGCGGAAAAATATAGTCTCAAAAACCTAACAGGCCGGGAGGTTCAGGATTTAAGTGGCCTCTACAGAATGGTGGTTGCTGATCTGGCCCGGTCTCGGGCCCGTCAGATGGGACCGGGGGTTACCGATCAACTCAAGCAATTGACCTTGCGCGGGTACTCTCAAATCTATCAGGGCGGACGGCGACCCGCTTGGCGGTCGATGTGGGAGTTTGTTGGTTGGGGATTCCCTGCGGTTGTTCAACAGACCTGGGGGTTTACGATTCTAGCGACGGCTGTGTTTTTGGCAGGAGCCTTGCTGGGATGGTGGTACACCTGGCGAGATCCCGTGTTTATGGATTTGATCATTCCCCAACGCATTATTCACATGGTTCAGGAAGATGGCCAACTGTGGATGGGGTCCATTGTCGGGAGTGAACCCTTAGCTTCTAGCAATATTATGCAAAATAATATCAGCGTCACTTTCTCTGCCTTTGCAGGTGGGTTGCTGGCAGGGGTAGGAACCCTCTTTATTCTGTGGATTAATGGTTTGAGTATTGCTGCGATCGCAACCTTAGTTGGTCAAAATAAATTGGCCTATCCCTTTTGGGCCTTTGTTTTTCCCCATGGCGCGTTGGAACTGCCCGCGATTTTTCTGGCTGGGGGAGCTGGGTTATTACTGGCGAAGGCCGTGGTCTTCCCCGGTCGATACAAACGGCTAGCTGCCTTAAAGCTGTATGGAGCCCAAGCGATACAGCTGATGTTTGGAGTGGTGCCGATGCTGATCATTGCTGGCGGCATCGAAGGGTTTTTCTCCCCTTCTCCTGTGGTGCCTGCCCCAGTTAAATACGTTGCGGGTCTCAGTTTATTGTGGGGGCTGCTGCTTTACCTGCGGCGTCAGCCAGCGTGAAATCGGTTGATGCCAAAACCCTGAGATAGAATAAACGTTAGAAGCAGTTGTTTATATTGATTTGCAGAAGGAATAGGTGAACCCATGGCAGAAGCAACTCAGTCTCAACAACGCGGCATTATGATGACGGACAATGCCTTGAAGCATGTATTGGAATTACGCGAGAAGCAAGGGACAGATCTGTGCTTACGAGTGGGGGTTCGAGGCGGAGGCTGTTCTGGCATGTCCTATACGATGGATTTTGAAGATCCCAATAATATTCAGGACTCAGATGAGGTGTTTGATTACGACGGCTTTAAAGTCGTATCCGATCCCAAGAGTATGCTGTATATTTATGGTTTGGTTCTCGACTACAGTGATGCCTTGATTGGCGGTGGATTTCAATTCACCAACCCCAATGCAACGCAGACCTGCGGTTGTGGAACGTCTTTCTCTGCCTAGGATTTTTGGGAATGACTGACACTACCCTCGACGATGTCTTTAAGGAAGCCTTAGATCGTTACCAAGCCGGAGAGCCTGCTGAAGATTTAATTCCTGTCTTTAAGGACATTTGCGATCGCGCCCGTAAAAGTAGCCCCGCCTGGACCTGCTTAGCCTGGCTGTATCTATTAGCCGATAAATATAATTCGGCCTTAAAAGCAGCCCAAAAAGCAGTAAAGCTCAACCCTCAAGATCCGCAAGCGCGGGTAAATTTGGCGGTCGCCATGCTAGAAACGGGGCAGAAAGGCGTTCGTAAGCATGTGGAGATTGCTCAGCAAATTGCAATGGCGATTCCAGAGCTGCGGGACGAACTCCAAGAAAGTTTTGACGATGGCTTGAAGCGAAAGCCAAACTGGGCCAGTTTAGAGCGAGTCCAGGCTTGGGTCTTTGATGGGTAGCTGCCCTTTATGAAAAGATAGGAGAGGCATCAGCGATCGGTCGCACTGATGTCTGCGGTTGTTGCAGTCAAAAAAGTTTAGAGAGGGCTATGTTAGAAAAACTCATCAATGGCATTAACAATGTCCTGATGATCGACGTGTTTTTCGTGATCTTCTGTTTTGTCTGGTTTCTCGTCGGGCTGGCAGGACGACAGCTGGGCATTCCATTAGGGTTCGATGTCTGGTATAGCCTCTGGCCCAAGGTCATCCAACCTGCAATTGGCTTAGTGATGGCAGGCTCTATCCTTACAGGCATCATTAGCCAGATCCGCAAGCGGATGCCGTCTTCTCAAGAGTAAGGGTGGGTTGGGACACTAAAGACGCTCGAATCGGTCGGATGACATTTCGTCTAGATCGTCTTCATCATTCCAGTCGTCGTACTCGATCACGGGATCGGTCAGAACTGCTTGTTGAGCTTCGTATAGGGTTAACCACTTCCCCGTTTCATAAATCCGTTGGGGGGGATCTTGGTAGCGAGCAAAGAACCAGGGAGGAGAAGTGGGTTGAGTGATTTCCGCTTGAACACGATAGGGATCAAGATTAGGATAATCGGGATCCCGCTCAACGTTTACCCATACTTTTTGGCCAATTAATTCATCTGGAGACAGCATGATGATGGTTTGAACTTGAGCACTAACATTCTCTTAAACACTTTTATTGTACAAAAATGGGGCAGTTCAGCGTTACACCTAAATGGATTCTCAAGGTTTGGTTCTGTAACAATCTAAGTCATTCCTAGCCTAAATGACAACTTTATGGCCAGTCTGTGATCGATGTGGGGATCAACTGAGAAGTGGCTGACCCCACAGACCTAGATTCTCCCTTCTTGTCTAGATGATTAGGAAACACAAGCATAAAAATTTAGTGTATTCATAAAAAAGAGGGATGCCAGCATTGCTGCAAGCATAGACTGTTACATCTGACCTATGTGGTTTGTGGATGCAGCCAGCCCCGACCCGATTCACTCAACATTTTTCAAGGACCGAATTGTGACAGTTGCATTAGAACAAACTCCAACCGCTCAGTATTGGCAGTGGCAGGGATGGCGAATTCATTACGTTCAGCAGGGAGAACAAGGTCCTTGTGTGGTCTTGTTGCATGGCTTTGGGGCCTCTACCGATCACTGGCGCAAAAATATTGAGGTACTCTCTCGCGACTACCGAGTATGGGCCGTGGATATGTTGGGGTTTGGCCGCTCGGCAAAGCCAAATATGGACTATACCGGTGATTTATGGCGAGCCCAGATCCAGGCCTTCTGTGAAGAAGTGATTCAGGAGCCGGTGTTTATTGCCGGGAATTCCCTCGGCGGCTATGCCAGTCTCTGTTTTGGAGTGGATTGTCCTGGCTGGACCAGAGGGGTAGTGTTGCTCAACTGTGCTGGATCCTTTACAGACGTTGAGCCTAAACCGGAATTGCCAGCTTGGCGGCAGCAGTGGCAAGCGCGGCGGCAAAAAGTGATGCGATCTCGTCCTGTAATCAACGTGATGAGCTACTTCTTGTTTAACCGTATGCGCAAGCCAGAAAATATCCGCAAAGCCTTATCCCAGTTGTATAAGGATCAATCGGCAGTCACAGATCGTTTGGTGGAAGAAATCTATCGACCGTCCTTAGATAAGGGCGCACGAGGCGTGTTTGCAGGCGTGTTTAAGTCGCCACCTGGCCGCAAGCTCGATCAGTTGCTACCAAGCTTGGACCGCCCCTTGTTTTTGCTATGGGGAGCAGCCGATCCGTGGATGACACCCCAAAAAGCCCAAAAATTCCAGCAGTTTTACCCAGCAGCTGAACTAGTCTTAGTGGATGCAGGGCACTGTCCCCATGACGAGCGTCCTGACGTGATCAATGCTGAGCTACATCGTTGGATTCAGCAGCAGCTGACGGCCCAGTAGAAACAGTAGTAGCAATAGTTTTGACACCTGCGCTGGTGATTGTCCTGGAGTTCAGCGACTGTCCTGCGCAGGTTTGTCAGTATTAGGGGTGGGGCGCGATGGACTCCTCCGGCCTTCGACCATCGCACTTCTTCTCCCAAACAAGCTGTTCACTGTTCTGGAGCAACTGAGACAAAAAGTGAGGCAATTTGACAGGGAATTTAGTGTAATAAAGTCCATCAATGGTGAACCAAGTTTTTAATTTTCAAAAATAAATATTTTTTGTAGCTAATTTCTGAATTGATCTGAGTTGCAGCCAAGGGATAAATGAAAGAAACATGAGAATCCTGAAAGCCTTATGAGAAAGGATTTTCAGGAAAAGAATTTTTAATTTGGCTGAGAAAAGCTGAGATAAAAAGTGAGGTATTTTTACTTTTTAGATCCTCTATTGTCAAAGCAGTAAGGTCATTGAAATACATAAGCTTGATTTGAATCACACTCCCTGGTCTCATGGCTCGTGAGTTGACGTCTTTTTCAAATCCAGGCAAGGCTTCTCCGCTGAGCTGAACCCACCTGCCTCTTCTAGTTTCGATATGCCTAGCAGGAATCACTTGTACTGATCTGCTCGGTTGGATCGTGCTGCCTTCCTTGGAGGACAGTGCAGTATCGCCGACTTTACTGCCCCTATTGATGATTCACAGTCGTCCGAGTGATGAACCATTTGTCTAGAAAAATTCTGGAGATACAACCATGTCTAATGTCAACGTGATCAATGATAGTGATTCAGGAAACGAGCCTGTGGTGCTGGATGAATTTCGTGAATCTTTACGCGTCCGCTCGGGTCAACACTTACAAACCGGTGATCACAATAGCGTTGTTACAGAGGGGGGCTTCAACAGGGTTGTTGTCGAAAAGGATGCCTCTATCGACAGCAATCAAACTGCGATTGAAGCCAATGGTGTGGCCAGCACCGTCTTTAATCAAGGTCTGATCGATGGGGGCGTTAATGGCGTCAGTGCCACTGGCAATCGTTTCCGGTTGCTTAATCGAGGCACCATTGAATCCGATAGCCGAGCGGTGGATATCAGCGATGGAGATGGCAGCACCGTCATCAATTCTGGTTCGATTCTGGGCACTGACAATCAGCGAAACGGAACTCTATATGTGGATGGCACGGTTGATCACTTTAGGCTTCTCAACCAGCGTTCTGGCATTATTGATGCGGGAAAAGGCAATCTTGGAGATGCTGTTTCAGTGCAGGTGGGGGCTGCAGGTGACCCTACCAGTGAGCGCATTCATATCGTCAATCATGGTTTATTCCAAGGTCGGGGCGATGGCTCAGCTGTCTTTGCTGATGGCACCCGAGTTGCAGCGAATGGATCGAGCGGTCTTCGCTTTTTTAACGGTTCCGGTCAACCCGAGACGTCCGTGAGTGGATCCGTGATTAATAACGGTGCGATTACTGCTGAAGTCAATGTCGGTTTCCTCGGTGGCCTAGTGGTCGAAGATGGTGTGGGCTTTGATGGACAGATTGTTAATGGCCGGGATGGCCTGATTGAGGGGCCTCGCAATGGTTTGTATATTGGCAATGCAGACCATGATCTAACCCTTCGCAATTTTGGCACCATTCAAAGTGGCAGTCGGGCCGTCAATATCGATGGTTCGGGGGTTGATCTACGGAACTTTGGTCAAATTCTGGGTACAGATGACCAGCGAAATGGCACCGTCTACTCAGATGCTACCGCTGAGAACTACCGAATTGTGAATGGCCGAAACGGCGTTATTGACGCAGGGATCGGCAACCAAGGTGCAGGAATTGCCCTGCAGACGGGCGACGTTGTGGGTGATGTTGTCCATGCAACGCTGGTCAACCGGGGAACGATTCAAGGTCGCGGTCAAGCAGCAGCTAACTTAGGCTTAGCAGGAGATGGTCTACGAATTTTCTCGGGGGTTGATGGTGGAGGAACCATCTATCGAGGCAATATTGTGAATCGAGGCGATATTTTATCCGAGAGTACCCAAGGAGCCACTGCAGCGGTTCGCTTTTCAGATGGTCTAGCTTATGAAGGGACCTTGACCAACGCCAGAGGTGGACTGATTGATGGCGCTCAAAATGGCTTGTATTTTGGGGATGCAGAGCATGATGCCACGGTGATTAATCGTGGCATCATTCAAAGCGGAAGTCGAGCCGTTAATATTGATGGCTCAGGCGTTGATCTGCGTAACTTTGGCCACATTCTGGGTACGGGTGATCAGCGGAATGGCACCGTTTACGCCGACTCTACCGCAGAAGCGTATTCCATCTTGAATGGACGTTCAGGGTTGATTGATGCGGGTGAAGGCAATAACGGTGCTGGTGTTTCCTTGCAAACCGGCGATCAAGATGGCGATATTGTCGAAGCCTCTCTCCGTAATGACGGTATTATCCGAGGCCGTGGTGATGGCACAGGTAATCAGGCTGGCGATGGTATACGTCTGTTTACGAGTGTGACGGGATCCACCACCTTTGCGGGTGACTTGGATAATCGAGGGCGGATCTTAGGAACTGATGACGGCATCGATATTCAAGCTGGGGTGACGCTGGATGGCGACATCAATAACTCAGGTTTGATTGCCGCAGATGAGATTGGAGTCCACATTAGTGGAGCGCTCAAGGGTGCATTGAATAACCGAGGTACCCTTACCGGTGGAGCCGCTGCCATTGATGCGAGTGCAGCGACTACTGGAATCACCATCAATAACCAAGGTGAAATCAATGGTGATGCGACCCTGAGCAATTTTGACGATATCTTTAACGGTGCTGAAGGAACCGTGAATGGCGTCATTGATGGGGGTGGGGGTAATGACCTTTTGATTGGGAGCCGTCAGAATGAGAACTTCGTGGGTGGCAATGGCCAAGATACCTTCGTCTTTGGCACGAATTCAGGAACTGATTTCATCCTAGATTTTTCAATCTCAAGCGTTCATGAGAGTGATGTTCTCGATTTAAGCGCTGTGTTTAGTGATATCGATGAGATTTTAGGGATAGGCGGTGCTGCTACTCAGGTAGGCACTAGCACCTTGATTGATCTGGGCAATAACGATTCGGTCTTCCTGGTCAATGTCAGTGTAAATGACTTAACAGCAGATAACTTTATCCTGTAAGCAGGATAGCGGCAGGCTCAGAGTCTGCCGCTCATACGTTCTATCGGCTTCGCTGATCGGGTGATTCTGCAATCGAGCAATTGTACCCTAATCTACTCAATCAACATTGCGCACAGATTACCTAACCTTTCTGATGGATGCATCTGGGAGCTGCTTTATACCTATTTACTGATGCACGGATCAATCATTGTTCACTGCAATCCCTGATCTGTTAAAGAGATTGACTTTAAGAAAATAGCGTTGATTGCTGATCATCTACCTGAGACTATCAATGATTCATGCAGTGTTTTATTCAAGGCAGTAATAGGATTAGAAATACCTACAATAAAACTGAAAGCTTTATCAGTTATTAACTAGGCGGAAGAGAAGGGTATCAATAGAAATTTAAAACTGATTGTTATCATCAATACAATTCTATATAAACTGTAAAACATAAAAGAACTATTTGCCTTGGAGAAATAAATTTATGGGATGTTACGGTTCCTGCTGAAAGTAAATAAAGTCATCAGCGAGTTACTGCATAACAGATCTCGGATTACAAGGAACATAGCGACAACCACGAAAGTGTTACTGAAAAAAGGTTTCAGCCTATGCTATGTCTGCGACTTGCCTAAGATCCACTATAAATATACGGATTTATACCGCAAGGAAGGACTGGGTAGATAATTCTACGATGATGAAAATATTCCACATACGTCATATCTTTCTCGCGAGAAGGGTATGGTAACTATACTTTGCACATGTCCACCGCTTCATCTGGTCTTATGAATATGGTCTCCGACTTGCTCCATAGACTTGAATAACCCTCTAGATTAAGAGTATTTTTGATTATGATCTCTGCTCTGCCGCTTGTGGATAAAACTCTTCAATCCTCTGATTTAATTCCCTTCCTTGGGCAGTATCAGCTTCTCCCTCAGTTGCTGAAAGAATTGATTATTGACCAAGCGACTCAAGATATGACGCTGAGCCCTGAGGAGGCCGCGCAGGCCGTTGAGCAATTCTATCGCCAACATCAAATTGCGGATGAGAACCAGAAGCAAGCTTGGCTTAAGCATTTTCGCATGACGCCTGAGCAACTGGCACTTCAGGCACAACGACAGGTAAAACTGCAAAAGTTTAAGTATCAGACTTGGAACAATCAGGTAGAGTCAGATTTCCTCCAGCAAAAAGGTCAGTTTGATCAATACGTCTACTCACTTATTCGAGTCGCTAGTGCTGAAGTGGCTCAGGAACTCTATTTTCGGCTTCAAGCAGGGGAACAGCCCTTTTCTGAGTTGGCCACTCAATATTCACAAGGTCCTGAAGCTCAGACTGGGGGGTTGATTGGGCCGGTTCCTGCATCAAATTTACACCCGACCCTTACCAAAATTCTCTCCAATGCCCAGCCGGGTCAAGTGCGTCCCCCCATTCGGTTAGGCGAGTGGTTTGTGATTGTCAGTTTGCAAAAATTAATTTCTGCTCAACTCGATGACACGCTACGGCAACAGTTGCTGAATCAGCGTTTTAATGACTGGTTGCAAGTGCAACTCCAATCCACATCCGTTGCTAATGACGCTATTACTGTTTCTGTGCAAGCACCATGACTTCTGCCATCCTTTCGGTCGAATCTTTCCTTAAAGATCTGCCAGGTTTTGATCAACTGTCAGACTCTGTCTTATCTTCGTTAGCTCAGGAGTTTCAAGCGCTGCGCTATCCTTTGGGACGACCGATTTTAACCAATCGGGCCATGCCCCAGGATTTTACGCTGATTTATCAGGGGCAGGTGCGCCTGCTGGGGTACGATCCGCGCACAGAAACACCGATTACACTGAGTCTACTAGGACCTGGTGCTGCCGTGGGTTGGATCAGCCTTGTTCGGCAAACGCCTTGTGAAACGGCGATTGCATCTGTGGAAACGGTGGGTCTCAAGTTACCCGCTGCTACTTTTCTGGAACTATTGGCGCATGAACCCGCTATTGCTCAAGTTTATGATCAGCAACCCAGTATCCTAGAAACCTTTGATGTGTTAGGTCAACATCTGTTGATCCGGGCAGATGGTTCAACTGATCTGAAATCTTTAGCGGAACAGACCATGACGGATAGCTTAGTGAAAACTAGCGCAATCCGAGATATTTCGATTGATCAGCTACAACCCCATCTGCAGTGGTATGTCAGTGGTGGGACTGTGCCTGATCTCGAAATTGGTCAGTCTTTAGAAGCTTGCTTAGAGCAGCTCCATGGCAAAATCTCTCGGTCCGAAAAGCTGCGGCTGATCGGTTTGGCCCCCCCTAAGCCCACAAAATCGATCCAACCACAACCCATTGTTGATTCTCAACCCATTCTGGAAGAGATTCCTGAAGCCCCTCCGCTGCTACCTGCGGTGGAAGATGCACCAATTAAAAAAGGGAAATACCCCTTTAAGGCTGGTCGAGGTCCAGTTGATGCTCCGCTGGCCTGCTTTCAAATGTTGGCATTGCATCTCAACTTGCCGTTTCGGAAAGATGTGATCCGCCGTATTCTCAAAAATCATACCGATCGCAATGGTCCAGGGATTTCGCTGCCCGTTTATGGTGCAATTTCGGAATCTATGGGATTACGGGCACAGCTTGTAGAAACCCCTGCTTCTGCGTTTCCGCGATTGCCAACGCCAGCCCTAATTAACTGGCAAGATCGCTTGGCCCTAGTGTATGCAACGAGTGCCCAAGAGATTGTGTTTGCGGTACCCGAACAAACCTTGCTCCGTAAGCATCCCGACAGTTTTTTGGAATCCTTTGGTGACAGGATTCAGGTTTTACTCTTAGAGCGGACCCATGAGACCCCCCAAAGCCACTTTAATCTCAGTTGGTTTTGGCCCTCGATTAAGAAACATCGGAAGGTGTTGATTGAGGTCCTGGTAGCCTCATTCTTTGTCCAACTGTTTGGATTAGCCAATCCTCTGATCACCCAAGTCATTATCGACAAAGTGTTATCTCAAGCCGCCCTAGGGACACTGAATGTTTTAGGTCTGTTGTTGGTGGGTGTGGCGATTTTTGAAGCCTTGTTGAGCAGCTTCCGCACGTACCTATTTGTGGATACCACCAACCGGATTGATATGACCTTGGGGGCCGAGGTGATCGATCACCTGGTGCGCTTACCCTTACGGTATTTTGACCGGCGGCCTGTGGGTGAACTCGCGACTCGGGTGAATGAGCTAGAGAATATTCGCAAATTTATGACCGGCACCGCACTCACCGTGGTGTTAGATGCGGTGTTCTCGGTGGTCTATATCGTGGTCATGGTGTTCTATAGCTGGTTGCTGACCATTGTGGCCTTGGCAACCGTGCCTTTGTTCGCCGTATTGACCTTAATTTTTGCACCGATTATTCGCCGCTTAACTCGGAGTAAAGCCGAAGAAAATGCCCGGACCCAATCCTATCTCGTGGAGGTGGTCTCTGGGATCCAAACGGTCAAAGCCCAAAATATTGAGCTGAAGTCTCGATGGCAATGGCAAGACCGCTATGCTCGCTATGTTAGCTCTGGGTTTAAGGCCGTTGTGGCATCCACCACAGCGGGATCCATGAGTGGCTTTTTAAATAAGTTATCGAGTTTGTTATTACTGTGGGTGGGAGCCTATCTCTTTATTCAAGGGCAGCTTACAGTCGGGCAACTGATTGCGTTTCGGATTATTGCGGGATATACGACCGGACCACTGCTGAGATTGATCCAACTCTGGCAAAACTTCCAGGAAACGGCCCTGTCCCTAGAGCGATTAAGCGACATTCTGGATTATCCCCAGGAAGTGACCGAAGCGGATCGAGACTTGATTCCTATGCCCTTAATTCAAGGGGGAGTGAAGTTTGACGATCTGTCCTTCCGTTTTAAAGAGACTGGACCGATGCAGCTGCAACAGGTTGCTCTGGATATTCCGCCTCAAACCTTTGTGGGGATTGTGGGTCAGAGTGGATCGGGTAAAAGCACGTTGATGAAATTATTGATGCGGTTGTATCCAGCGAACAGTGGCCGGATCCTGGTCGACCAGTATGATATTAGCAAGGTTGAACTCTACTCCCTGCGTCGCCAAATTGGCATGGTGCTGCAAGACAGCTTGCTGTTTGATGGCACAGTGCAAGAGAATATTGCCCTCTCCGCACCTGATGCGACCGCAGAAGAGATTGTGGGGGCGGCCAAGGTGGCCTATGCCCATGATTTTATTATGGAGCTACCGCAGGGGTATAACACCCGCGTCGGCGAGCGCGGTTCGTCTCTATCGGGGGGGCAACGGCAGCGAATTGCGATCGCACGGATGGTCTTACAAAATCCCCAGCTTATTATTCTGGATGAGGCCACGAGTGCGCTGGATTACAATGCTGAGCGCCAAGTCTGTTTCAATCTGGCAGAAGCCTTTGGCGATCGCACCGTTTTCTTTGTTACCCATCGCCTCAAAACCTTGGAATCTGCGGATATGATCTTAATGATGGACCAAGGTCAACTCGTTGAGCAAGGCACCCATACAGAACTTATGCAGCAAAAAGGACGTTACTACTGGCTGTACCAGCAACAGGAGACGCAATCATGACGAGTATGCGAGACTTTTCAGGTGAGGATCAGCAAAAAACAAAGGTAAACGTTAATTCATCTGGCCCCCCTGATGCTGCACCCAACGTGGTGCCTTTGACGAAGGTCCAACAGAAGAAAAAAGAAACACCTTTTGATCGACCTGTCCTTCTCCAACAATCGCCCACATGGTCTAGAGCCATTATTTGGGGCATTGTGGGGGCAGCAGCGGCAGCGCTGGCCTGGGCCTGCATATTTGAAATTGAAGAAGCCATTCCGGCCAGTGGCCAGTTAGAACCGAAGGGAACCGTAAAAGCGATCCAATCTCCCGTTGCTGGCGTTGTGGACGAAATTTTGGTTGAAGAGGGACAATCCGTTAAAAAAGGGGACGTCCTGATTGTCCTCAATCGCAAAGGGACCAAATCTGAAATTAACTCCCTAAAGCGGCAGCGCCAAAATCTGGTGCAGGTGAATGAATACTATCGACAGCAGTTGCAGGGCAATACAGATGCTTCGCTTCCTGACATCATTAATCCAGAACTCATCAATTCCACCCGCGATCGCCAAGCCCTTGTTGCTGAGAACAAGCTGTACCGAGCCCAATTAAGCGGAGCCAAGGAACTCAAAAAATTCTCTGAGGAAGAACGCTTACGACTGCAGTCGGGTTTGGCTCAAGGGTCTAGTAGTGTGGCTGCGGCCCAAGCCCAGGTGCTGCAATCAGAAAAGCAGCTGCGTCAAATTGAAGTGCAACTGCAGCAAAACAAGATCCAGCTGGAGAGTGTTCAGGAGACCCTGAAGCTGAACCAAGAAATTGTTGAGGATATTGAGGCAGCCTATAAGAAGGGGGCGATTTCTCGCATTCAGTTTAAGCAACAGCAAGATGAGGTACAAACGGGGGCTGCTGAAGCCTCTCGCCTCCAGCAAGAGAAGCTGCGTTTGCTCCGTCAAATGGAGCAAATTAATCAAGAGAAAGTGCAGGCGGAAGCTCAAACTGCTAACACCGCTGCCACTAACCAGCGAGATTTACTGGATCGCATTGCGCTCAATGCTCAAAAAGTCACGGAAATTGATAGTCAATTGACCAAAGCGATGGTTGAGAATCAACGTGCGATCGCAGATCTCGATAACCGAATAAAGCAGGCCAATCTGACCCTCGGCTTTCAAGAGTTAACAGCCCCAGTGGATGGCGTGGTGTTTGATCTACAGCCCAGTTCGCCTGGTTTTGTCGCTAATGCCAGCGAACCTATTTTGAAAATTGTGCCCGCGGATAGCTTGACAGCCAAAGTCTATATCACGAATAAAGATATTGGCTTTGTACAGACAGGAATGCCTGTAGATGTTCGGGTCGATTCTTATAATTTCAGCGAATATGGGGATATTGAAGGCACCATAGAATCGATTGGTTCCGATGCCTTGCCCCCGACTGAAGTCAGACAGTTTTACAGCTTTCCAGCGACTGTAAAATTAGATTCGCAAACCTTGGAGACGAAAGGGCGCAAGTTAGCGCTCCAGTCAGGGATGTCCATTAGCGTCAATATCCAGGTGCGCAAGCGACCTGTGATTAGCTTAATTACGGATCGATTCTCCAAGGAAGCCGATGGCATCAAACACTTGCGCTAGACCTCTCGTCTGAGACCATGACTAGAGCAGCGTCTCCTCTCGTCTGGGTGATGATGGGGGTGGCTGGCTCGGGAAAAACCACCGTGGGACGTTTACTAGCGGCCCGTTTAGACTGTGATTTCTTGGAAGGTGATCGCCGCCATCCTAGGGCCAATATCCAGAAAATGGCCGCTTATATACCGCTGACCGAAGGGGATCGACAGCAGTGGTTGGATGCGATCGCAGCCGATATCCGTCAAGCCATTCATCTAAAACGCGAAATCGTGATCACCTGTTCAGCCCTCAAACGGGCGCATCGCCAGCGCTTAAGGGCTTTAGGTCCCGTTCAATTGGTGGGGTTAGAGCTGCCAGAATCCGTCCTGTGTCAGCGCTTAAACCAGCGATGTCATCACTATATGCCCGCTCAGCTCCTCGCCAGTCAGCTCGAAGCCTTCGAAGCCATCGGTGTAGAAGAAGCCATCTTGACTGTTAATGCCACGCTGCTTCCGGCAGAGATAGTTGACCAGATATGGCAGCAAGCCATTGACCGCTATCCCCCGTTGGAACGAGCCTGGTGGCACCGCTAGTTGATTGCAGGTCGGGTAAACAGGGATACTGCTGAGAGGGACATCCCCTCCATTCACCCCTTTCTAAAGGACAATGCCCGTGGATTCTTTGCCTCAACCTCTGCAGCTTTTGGCTCCGCTTTTGAGTCCTGAGCATTTATCTCCCCTATTAGCACTCCAACAGCATTATCCAGAGGGGTTGGTTCATCAAAACTGGCCCGTCTATGCCCAAGGCTCCGATCCACTGGGATTTTTGCTGCAAGTCTGGCGGGAGCAGCGCCCGGAAAATGAACCCCCAGCTCCGATCTGGAAATGTGATGTCGCAGCGATTGCCGCCTGCCCTTATATTTCTACTTTGGTCAATAGTATCCATGCGTTTCAGAGTGAAGCGGGGGAGCCAGACCAATGGCTAGTGGCTGCTTGGTGGTGGGGAAGTGCAGCGATTGTTTGTCGCACGACTGCCGATAAGTTAGAGCATGCGATCGCAGGCTGGTATCAGCGATATCGCTGCGCCGTCCTTTACCTGCAATCCCCAGAAATGGAGCAAGACCCCCAAATTGTGGCAGCCTACCAAGCAGACCTTACCTGTAGCCATTCCTTGGACGTACCTCAGCAGGTGGATTTATCCTGGGCAATTCAAGATGGGTTTGACTGGGGTCAATGGCAACTGCCTTCAGCGCTGCAACCCTGGGGCAGCCAGGCTGAGCTAGGTCAAAGGGTGATTGCCCACAACCCCGCGAAGTCCCCTTCCAGTGCTCAACCCGCTCAGGTTTCTAACGCTGACTGAGAATCAGCAGGCTGTGATCAGCGCTTGATCAATGATGAAGACTTACAGCTATCGGAACATATTGAACCGCGCGGGCTGGTCTCTGATACTGTATGGGCTACTCGATATTTTGATGCTGATCTATCGAGGTGAAAACGGCGTAAATTCAATATCCGGTCTTGGGAGTGTGGGCATCATCGCTGGTGTCTTCCTTTTGAGGGGAAACTTAAAGGTTACGATTTGGGTCACTCGGTGCTCAGGGTTTTACTGGATGTACCGGGTCTGCTCCACCGTCATCGGCATAGTCGTGTTTCAGGATCCAGATCTATGGATGGCTCAATTACGCCTGTCCCCGATCTTGAATTCTGTCTCGTGGATCTTTACCGGAGCTTTAGCCATCTATTTACCGTGGCTTTACTGTCAACTCCGCCATCCACAGATTCGGGCTGCCCTAAGGACCTCTGGAATAAACGCAGCGCCCCCTATTAGTGCATGGGTGGGAGGGGCTGGGCTGGCAGTCATCGTTAGCATTCTTATCTACCTTGCCTTTAGCAGCGCTGATGCGGTTGCAGCCTTGCAACGAGCTAAACAACAACTGGGACCAAACTACACCTATCGAATGACGTCGATTGCTTGGAGCGGTTCACAGGTGGAGGCAACCGTCACAGCCTATAACCGCAATAGCATTCAGTCGGTTGATGTGGAATGGACGAAATGACCTGGCAGTATGAAGCTACACAGTAGACTCTGACAATCCAACGATATATTGGATATGCGGCTAAACCGTGTTCGATGTTTATTCATCTGTTCAGATGTCTAGGCTCGTACATCAGGTTTTGAGTGAATTAACTGTACTTTTATTGATTGAGAACGCTTCATGGGATCTGGTTTGGAAATGCTGACATCTTACCGCCAACATGTTCAGGAACGGGCTGCGTTAGGCATTCCGCCGCTGCCGTTGACGGCTGAGCAGACGGCCGATCTGTGTGAGCTGCTCAAGTCTCCCCCGGCAGGGGAAGAAGAGGCGTTGATGGCATTGCTGCGCGATCGCATCCCCCCTGGCGTCGATCAGGCGGCCTACGTGAAGGCTTCGTTTTTGAGTGCGATCGCAACCAACGAAACCACCAGTCCCCTCATCACCCCCATCGCTGCGGTTGAACTCCTCGGCACCATGATGGGCGGTTATAACGTCCAGTCTTTAGTGGACCTGCTCAAATCAGATAATGCTGAACTCGCCACCGCTGCCGCCACGGCCCTCAAGCATACAGTCTTGGTTTACGACGCCTACCACGACGTCATGGAGCTAGCCCAAACCAATGCCTATGCCCAGTCCGTCGTTGATTCCTGGGTGGCAGCAGAATGGTTTACTAGCAAACCCAAGTTACCCGAATCCATTACCGTTACTGTGTTTAAAGTACCGGGCGAAACAAATACTGACGACCTCTCACCAGCTCCCCACGCCACCACACGACCCGATATTCCCCTGCATGCCTTGGCCATGCTAGAAACTCGGATGCCAGACGGGCTAGAGACCTTGGCTCAACTCAAGCAAAAAGGTCATCCCGTCGCTTATGTAGGAGATGTGGTTGGTACCGGATCATCCCGAAAATCAGCGATTAACTCGGTTCTCTGGCATATTGGCGATGATATTCCCTTTGTTCCCAACAAGCGAGCTGGCGGCTACGTTTTAGGGAGCAATATTGCACCTATTTTCTTCAACACAGCGGAAGATTCAGGCGCCTTGCCGATTGAATGTGATGTCTCTGGCTTAGACACTGGGATGGTGGTTACCATCCATCCCTACAAAGGCGAAATCACAGATGAGGCAGGCACCGTCCTCACGACCTTTACCCTCAAGCCCGAAACCATTACCGATGAAGTCCAGGCGGGAGGCCGGATCCCCCTACTGATTGGCCGGTCCTTGACAGACAAAATTCGTATCGAGCTAGGAATGGAGCCGAGCGACGTCTTTACTCGACCCACTCCACCACCAGATTCCGGTAAAGGCTTTACCCTGGCCCAAAAGATGGTGGGCAAGGCTTGTGGTCTTCCGGGTGTTCGCCCTGGCATGTCCTGTGAACCCTTAATGACCACCGTGGGGTCACAAGATACCACGGGGCCGATGACCCGTGACGAGATGAAAGAGCTAGCTTGCCTCGGCTTTAGTTCTGATCTAGTGATGCAAAGCTTTTGCCATACCGCGGCCTATCCCAAGCCCGTTGATATTGATACCCATACCCATCTGCCCGACTTCTTTGCCTCTCGGGGTGGGGTGGCTCTGCGCCCAGGAGATGGCATTATCCACTCTTGGCTCAACCGGATGTTGTTGCCGGATACCGTGGGTACAGGGGGCGATTCCCACACTCGTTTTCCCTTAGGCATTTCCTTCCCTGCTGGTTCGGGCTTGGTGGCCTTTGCGGCGGCGATTGGGGCCATGCCCTTGGATATGCCGGAATCGGTCTTGGTTAAATTCACTGGCGATCTACAGCCTGGCATTACCCTGCGAGATATCGTCAATGCTATTCCCTACGTCGCTATCCAAAAGGGATTATTGACTGTCGAGAAACAGAATAAGAAAAATATCTATTCTGGCAGAGTCCTAGAGATGGAAGGGCTGCCGGATCTAAAACTAGAGCAAGCCTTTGAATTAACGGATGCATCGGCAGAGCGATCGGCCTCAGGCTGCACCATTAAACTCAGCGAAGAGACGGTGGCCGAGTATCTACGCTCTAATATTGCCCTGCTTAAGAATATGGCGGCCCGTGGCTATCAGGATGCCCGGACGATTCTGCGCCGGGTGGCCAAGATGGAAGCATGGCTGGCCAATCCGACTCTGATGTCAGCGGATGCCGATGCCGAGTATGCCGAAGTGGTGAACGTGAACCTGAATGAGATTCGCGAACCCTTGGTGGCAGCGCCTAACGACCCAGACAATATTAAAACGCTGTCTGAAGTGGTGAATGACCCCATTCATGAGGTGTTTATTGGTTCTTGTATGACCAATATTGGTCACTACCGGGCCGCAGCTAAGGTCTTGGAAGGAGCAGGAACCACAAAAGCACGGCTCTGGATCTGTCCCCCCACCCGCATGGATGAGAAGCAACTGCGAGAAGAGGGCTACTACGGTATTTTTGCTGCAGCCGGGGCGCGCACCGAGATGCCGGGCTGTTCCCTCTGCATGGGAAATCAGGCCCGCGTGGAAGATGGGGTAACGGTGTTCTCGACTTCAACCCGTAATTTCAATAACCGCATGGGTAAAGGGGCGCAGGTTTATCTAGGGTCAGCAGAGTTGGCTGCTGCTTGTGCATTACTCGGCCGTATCCCCACCCCAGAGGAATACCAGGACATCGTCGCCAAGAAGATTGATCCCTTTGCGGCGGATCTCTACCGCTATCTCAATTTTGATCAGATTGATGGCTTTATTGATGAGGGTCGCGTGATTCCTTTGGAGGAGTTACCTAAAATTGAAGATATTTTAGGCATGCCTGTCAGCTGAGAGATCACAGATCAGGCTATCTCTTTGAGAATGCATTGAAGGATGAACGATTGCGGCCTTGCGCTGGACAAGGTGCTGTATTGGCATGCTCAATCCACGGCGAAAGAGGTCCCAGTCGATGCTCTGATTAAAGATATGCTTTAACTGATTAAAGCGGAAAGATTTGGCCTAAACTTTAGTGCATCAACATAAAAAACAAGTATATATTCGCCCTCTTAAAACCATAAACTGATTCATAGAATGAAAGTACTGATTGTCAATCATTATGCGAGCCCTCCATCCCTTGGCATCAGTGGCCGTCACCATATTCTTGCCCAGCAATTAGTCAATCATGGCCATGAGGTATTGATTCTAGCCTCTTCTAATCATCCCTATATTGATGAATCTTATACGCCTCCTAAAACGCCATCTATTTTTGAAGAAGAATCTGTAAAGTACTTAATTTTATCTTCCTACAACTACACAGGGAATGGCATAGGCAGATTACTCAATATCCTGACATTTGCCTGGAATGCTGTCCAAGCCTTTAAAAGGCAAAATTTATTTATCCCCGATATTGTGATTGGCTCATCGGTTCACCCTTTTGCTGCTCTTGCGGGCGAAAGGATTGCAAGGCAATATGGTATTCCATTCTGCTTTGAAGTACGAGATTTTTGGCCTCAAACCTTAATCGACATGAAGGTGCTGAGCAAAAGGCATCCACTCAGTGTCATCTTTTATAAAATAGAAAATTATTTATATAAAACAGCCCAAAGAACTATTGTTTTATTACCTTATGGGCATGAATATATTTGCAACTTAGGTATTCCAAAGGAAAAGATTCAATATATACCCAATGGCATTGATTTAGATGGCTTTATAAATGTCACACCGCCACAGCAAGAAACAGGCGAGGCTTTTAAAGTGATGTATCTAGGATCGTTTGGACCAGCCAACAACTTAGAAACATTGCTTGCAGCTGCTTTGCTTCTCAAGCAGGACACAGCGGTCAATTGGTATCTGATTGGCGATGGTCCTGAAAAAGAACGCCTTAAAAACAAGGTGCAACAACTCCATTTGGACAATGTTTTTATTCAAGAGAGGGTTCCTAAATCTCATGTCCCTCAGCTACTGATGAACACAGATGCACTTATTTTTCATCTGCTGAAAGTAGACGTATTTAAATATGGCATTAGCCCTAACAAACTATTTGATTATCTAGCCTCCTTTCGACCCATTGTTTATGCCTGCAATGCTCGTAATAATCCAGTTGCTGACGTACAGGCAGGTCTATCGATATCGCCAGAAGATCCCAAAGCCATGGCTCATGCCGTGAAGCAGCTGGCTTCAATGTCTCTGGAAGAGCGTAATCTTATGGGCCAAAACGGCAGGTCCTATGTTGAAGAACATCATGATTACAAAAACTTGGGTAACACACTCCATCAACTTTTAGCCGACGTAACTGAAGAATTTACCGTTTAACCCATCACTGGATTAATGAGTTTTTAGCTGAGTGAGTCTGCATCGAATCAGGCAGATGGACAGTGGACAACCTGCCTAGGTGTACTACAATGCAGTACAAACTTGAATTCATCTCCTCAGTTAATTGGCTCGTCTATGATGTCCTTGCGTACCGAACCTTACCTCCACCAAAAAGCGCGCTGGCCTCAGCAGGGACGAGTGAATGAACTACCCCGCCCTAAGAGGAACGGGGTTTCCGTCCTGCTTAGTTTGAGATTTTGCACGCTTCTTCGCCCCAAGTTGCCTCATGCTTCCGCAGTCAGTAGAGCTTGGCGACTCCGCGTCTAAAGAGGTCAATTCCTGCCCCCTGGCCCAAATCAGATTAACCTGAGCCGCATTAACATCTCTATCCTCAATATGTCCACACTTTGGATTAGAGCATTGATGTACCCGGTCGCTGAGCGTCTTAGGCGTCAACTCCCAGCACTTTGCACAGCGTTGAGTGGGCTTGAGTGTGCGAGTGGGGGACTCCAAATAAAATCCTCCCGCCTCAGCCGACTTATAAGCCAACAGGCTACCGATAGTTGCAAATCCCACAGAAAGGATAGACCGATTAAGCCCAGCCTTCTGTTTCTTGCGCCTGCCTCTCTTAGATTTGCGAGTCATGCCAGACACATTTAACTGCTCTCCTGCAATTAGGCTATTACTGCTCACTATCTTGCTGGTGATTTGATGCAGCCAATCGTGTCTTTGGCGTGTGACTTTTTGCTGTGCTTTTGATTTACGGCGTTGGGCAGCAATCCATCGTTTAGAAGGTTTAATTCCTGCCTTACGATTAGGAGAGCGCTTACGCCGTAACGCTTTTGATAGGCGCTTAACCAACCGCTCTCCCGCAGCAATGAACTCTGGCTTAGGGATCTGCTCACCCGTCGATAAGGTGATCGCTTCCTTGCAGCCCAAGTCAATGCCCACAGCCCCTGGTTGAGTTGAACGAACGGGAACACATTTGACAGTAATCGAGGCATACCATTTACCCTGCCGATACACAATAGTGCAAGTGGTTGGCTCCCCCCAGGTCCTAACCTGACCTCTCATCCTGATCGTTCCCAGATTTGTGAGCTTCAGGTGCCCATGTTTGCCGTCTGTCTGTGCCTTCCAACTTTGTTTACAAGGGTAAGTCCAACCCGAATAATGACGAAAAGACTTGAACCTGGGATGCCCTCTAAGCTCTTTAAAAAAACCTTGAAAGGCCATGTCTACCCGCTTTAGAGTGGCTTGCAATGCATGAGACCCTAATGCTTTGAATTCAGGCCACTGCTTCTTAAACGCAGGCAAACAGTTTTGTTGAGCGAAATAATCAACGCTAATCCCCCAGCGCTTATACATGTCACGCCGCTCTGCCAATGCCGCATTGTACAAGTAGGCATGCAACCGACGCCATTCAAAAAGCTGTCGCTCTTGAGCAGGTGTGGGGTAAAGCCTAAAGGTGGTGCGGCGTGTTAGCATAATTCGATTATATCTAAATGTCCTGCATATTAATTAAGTATGGCAAAATGTATATACAGAAAAAGATCACATAGCGTTTACTCAATTGTCCTGCATACTTATTTCGTCACCGCCTACCGCCGTCAATGCCTAACGCCAAAGATGATTGATAGAGCGCAAGACATCGCTGCTAGCGTACTACTCTCGAAAGAGTGTCATTTGTTGGAGTGTGATGGAGAACCAGACCACATTCATCTACTAGTAGATATGCATCCATCCGTTGCCCCTGGCAAAGTATTTGGAAGTGTTAAAAGCGCCATTAGTCGGACGCTGAGAAAGGAATTTGAAAAACAACTGAGGGAATATTTCAAAAACTGGAATAAGGGGTTATGGGGGGATCAGTCTTACTATGCTTCCAGTGGTGGGGCACCGATTGAGGTGCTAGAAAAATATATTCAAGAGCACTCTAGAGGCAGCGGTTCAGCGGTGAAAAAAGATCGTAAGCCTTAGAGGCAGCTAGCCTCACGACTTACCGCTATCCTGCACCGCCTTGCTTCGCTGAAGACGGGGATAGTCGCGATTCAGTTCTGGGTGTCCTGGTGCAGGGGGACCCAGACCATCATCCAGCCGTCCATAAGCTAGAGCGACGGGCGATTCAATTGGGCCTACGGGGAGAAGCCATTCGTCAGTATGCTCAAGAGTGGATTATTGATATTGAAGATATTTCAGATTTCGTGGCAGAACAGCGGCAGCATGTGGTGTCTGGTCACTATGAAGCCCTCCGAACGTCTGCAGAATCCCCCTATCCGGTTGAGGATCGGGAAACCGCTGACAAGTTGCAAGTCCCACAAATTTTCCCTACATCTTGTTGAAGACTTGAATTGGAATGTCACAATAAGGTTTGTGATCGAGATGGGGCATAACCGTGGGTTTCAAAATTGGCTTACTTGGATTAGGAACCGTAGGCACAGGCGTGGGGGAAATCTTTGCGAGTCCTGAAGGCCGTCATCCCCTCTTGCAAGAGATTGAAATTGCCAAAGTTGGGGTGCGGTCTCTAGATAAAGCGCGCAGCCTCAATGTACCGGCTGAGGTACTCACCACGGATCTCAACGCCATCATCAACGATCCCACCATCGATATGGTGGTTGAAGTGATTGGCGGCCTAGAACCGGCTCGATCCCTGATTCTCGATGCCATTGCTCAGGGCAAGCATGTGGTCACTGCCAACAAAGCGGTTATTGCTCGCTATGGCGAAGAAATCTTTAAAGCCGCGACCCAAGCAGGCGTTTACGTCATGATCGAGGCAGCTGTAGCAGGTGGTATTCCGGTCATTCAACCTCTGAAGGAATCCCTAGGAGCCAACCGGATCCATACCTTAATTGGCATTCTCAATGGCACCACCAACTATATTCTCACCAAGATGCAGCAGTCAGGGGCCGCTTTTGCTGATGTGCTGGCTGAAGCCCAAGCTCTGGGCTATGCCGAAGCGGATCCCACCGCCGATGTGGAGGGTTTGGATGCAGGCGATAAAATTGCCATTTTGGCATCCCTTGCCTTTGGTGGACAGATTGATCTAGAGCAAGTCCATCGAGAAGGGATCCGTCAGATCAGTGCAGCCGATATTAACTACGCTAAAAATCTGGGATTTGTGATCAAACTGCTTGCGATCGCAAAAGTTCCCACCACCACAGCGGAACTCCCCCCACCTCAATTGGAGGTGCGAGTACACCCTACCTTCGTCCCCCTAGACCATCCACTGGCTAGCGTCAATGACGTTTTTAATGCCCTGTTGATTGAAGCTGATCCGTTAGGACAGGTGATGTTTTTAGGGCCAGGTGCTGGCGCAGGGCCTACGGCTAGCGCGGTCGTTGCGGACTTAATTAATATTGCCGCCTTGTTGAAAACAGGCATTGTGGCTAACGATCCAGAAACTTCTCGTATCCATCCCCTATTAACCTATTCTCATCCGCACTCCTGCAATATTGCCCCGATGACGGATCTGGTGACTCGCTTCTATGCTCGGTTCCTCACTAAGGATCATCCCGGTGTGATTGGTAAATTAGGCACCGTGTTTGGCCATCATGGTGTCAGTCTAGAATCTGTCGTCCAAACAGATGTGAAAGCAGGCTTAGCCGAGATTGTTGTGGTGACTCATGATGTGCAAGAAGGTAATTTTCGCCAAGCATTAGACGAAATCCGTCAGATGGCGGCGATCGACTCGATCCCTAGTCTACTTCGGGTTTTATAACGTCACAGTATCCTTGACGAGGCGTTCATTACAGCCTTGGATACAATTGAAAGAGCGGATGCTTTCCCTGCCAAGTCAAGAGTCCCATGACAAGCCTTTTTGTTAAATCCGAGACCATAACACTGCCGATCGATCTATCGGCACTGATGTTGGCACGGCAAATGAGTTCCGAGCAATTCTATGAATTTTGCCGGACCAATCCTGATTTACGCATCGAACGCAGTGCGAATGGGGAAGTGACCGTTATGCCGCCAGCCTTTTCAGATACGGGAAACCGCAACCTCAAAATTTCACAGCAAGTGGGCAACTGGGCGGATGAAAACGATACTGGAGAAGTGTTTGACTCCAGTGCTGACTTTACCTTGCCCCATGGAGCTACCCTCTCGCCCGATACCGCTTGGATTCAGGCCGATCGCTGGCAGGCACTATCACCCGAAGAACAAGCTTCCTTTGCACCGATTGCCCCTGATTTTGTTGTGGAACTGCGTTCGGCTAGCGATTCCTTAGTCAGTCTGCAAAACAAGATGAAGGAGTATATTGCTAATGGTGTTCGCTTGGGGCTTCTGATCGACCGTCAAAATCAGCAGGTTTATATTTACCGTCCCGAGACTGATCCGGTCGTTTTAGAACATCCAGAAATCGTCAATTGTGAACCAGAGCTGCCTGGATTTATGTTGAAAATGGCAAAAATTTGGTAGCCCCATCTTTAAAATCCAGCGCCACTACGAGTGCAGAAATTCCCGTACCTGTGAATTTTAATCCCACCCAACTGTCTTATCTGTGCAGGAATACAGCGTTGATGGGACTTACAGCCTCACTGGACGATCAAGTCGATCACGGTAAAACCATCAGGCATTAGGGAGATTGACATCCAGGATGGGGTTGGATGCTCTTGTTCGTTTGGCATAATGGAAGTTAGGTATTGGATATAAAAGGAATGGCTTCTGACTCTGCAACAGCCGCATCGACCTATAGCCAAGAACAAGTTCAGCAAATTTTAAATCTTGCGATCGCACAGCAAGACTATGACGGTGAATTTTCTCATACTCAACTTTTAGAAATTGCGGAAGAGCTAGGCATTCCCCAACACACGCTAGAACAAGCCGCCCAAAGTATTAAAACGCAAGCGGGTGAACTGGTCAAACGCCAAAGCTTTAACCAATACCGTCGCGCTAATTTACGGAAAAAAGCAGGACGATATGCGATCGCAAATTCTAGCCTGATCCTCCTCAATGCCCTGATGGGGTTCTCTTTCCCCTGGTCTTTTTACATTGCGCTGCTATGGGGATTACGATTGGGACTCAATGCCTGGAACGTTTATCACACCGGAGATGAAGCCTACGAACAGGCCTTCCGGCGATGGGAGCGGAAGCATCAACTCCAGCAGAAAGTGGACACTTGGCTAGGACGGTTGTTGAGTGTCTAGCTTTGCCTTCACTCAACTTTGACCTTAATGCTTGGGAAATTGTTATTTTCGCTACAACAAAGCACGGAAAGTCGCCATCCTAGCGATTTCAGATGAACTTATATGTTATGTAAGTTAATTTATATGTTTTGTAGCCTATCTACTGGTGGGTCGTGAAGTGATCGGCGTAGAATTGGGAAAGCTCAAATATAAAGAAAATATTAAAACCAGCGACAACAAACTGTTTTTTTGCAAAACATTCACCTAAGGTGATTGTGATGAATTCCAACCTTCTCCGCCATGTTTGGGACGTTATCGAAACGACCCAGACCGATCTTCTGACCCAGCTCAATGACAAACAGCTGGTCCAGGTGTTAGTGACAAATCTCAGAGATCGCAATGTTCTTCCCGTCAACGAGGAAGCCAATGCCACAGCTTATATCCGCTCTCGGCTCCTCCTGATTCGCGAATTAGCTCAATCTCGCGAAGAACTTTGCTGCCCCCTAAAAGTAAAAGTTGCCATCCACCCTCCTCTAGAAGTATTAACCCGTGACCTGATCGCAGGCTAAAAGGGATCTGGGTGGCTTGCCCCCATCAACGGGGTTGAGTCAGCAAATTATGAAGGCCCTCCATCCACCAACTGTGGCTGCATCAAATACTGATTCAAAAAGGTATTGACGACGGAGAGCAAAATGGGACCAAACAAGAATGCCAGTGGACCGCTCACTTGAAACCCAGGCACAAAGGTCGAGGCCAACCAAAAGCAGATTCCATTCAGAACCAATAAAAATCCCCCTAAGGACAACACAGTTAAGGGAAACGACAGAACCGTCAGTACAGGCTTGACAATGGCATTGACGAAACAGATCGCAATGGCCGCTGCTAAAGCAACCGGAAAACTCGGCAAATCGACCCCTGGGAACACCAGATCAACCACTAATAGGCTTAACGCCGTTGCCAGTAAGGTTAAAAATAGTCCACGCATGGCTTTATCCTTTGGGCTAAGTTGTTACTATCGCGATTCCCATTGGCGTGGGAAAAAATCTGTAATAGCGAGACTAACCTCAGCTTAAAAGACAAATCGATGGATTAATTTGAACCTCAAGATCATTTCACCTTTCTGGTAACTGTGATTAACCTTCTGAATAGTCTGCTGATCGCCCTTGTATTTTCCTTATGGATGCTCCAACTGAGTATGTAACTGGGTGGGTTAGAGTTTGAGAATAGATCCCGTTCTTCTAACTCCGCAATCTCAGAAAAATGACGAATCGTCCCATCTCAGGAGATCTTTGCTATGGGTAAATCACTTCCACCTAAGGCCATCATTGGACTCGGTAAGTTTGTCTGGACCACTATGTGGAATCTGATGATGTCGAATATGGCACCTCGCAGCAAAGCAGGCGCTTATGTCCGTCCAGATAGCCAGTTTCGTTACACCATCGAGGATACGGCGGATTCTCCCTTTCCTCCTGTAGCTCAGCGATATCGACTCTATGTTGGCTTAGGCTGTCCCTGGGCTCACCGCACGCTAGTGGTCCGCGCCCTCAAAGGGCTACAAGCAGTGATTGATGTCGTCGTCGTTCAGCCTTCAGCCACGGCAGGCGGGTGGGTTTTCGAAGCAGAACATCAAGGCTGCAACAGTCTGGAGGATCTCTATCGGCTGGCCCAACCCGGTTATGATGGTCGCTGCACCGTTCCAGTCTTATGGGATACGCAAACTCGCAAGATTGTGAACAATGAAAGTTCCGAAATTATTATTATTCTCAATACGGCCTTTAATCAATTGGCCGAACAGCCCGACCTCGATCTGTATCCCCCAGCGCTGCAATCCACAATCGATCCGTGGAACGACAAAATTTATCATGCGGTTAACAATGGCGTATATCGGTGTGGCTTTGCCCAAACGCAAGCCGCCTATGACCAAGCCTGTCATGAACTATTCCAAGTGTTGGACGAGCTAGATGCAGTCTTAGCTGATCACCGCTATCTCTGTGGTGATACCCTGACCCTGGCAGATGTCCGCCTCTTTCCCACATTATTTCGATTTGATGTGGTCTATTACGGACTCTTTAAGTGCAATCGTCGCCGAATTCAAGACTACCAGCACTTAGGCCCCTATTTAAGGGATTTATACCAGCTGCCAGGGGTGGCAGAGACCTGCAATCTAGAGGCCGTCAAGCAAAGCTATTATGGGTTCCTGTTTCCCTTGAATCCGGGCGGTATTATTCCAACAGGTCCTGATATCACCAGCTTATCAACACCCCACCAGCGCGATCAGCTCGGTCAGGCATCCCCAGTGGTCCAGGGTTAAAGCGAATGGTCTGGGCGCTCAACGCCCATTCCACTGCTGAGCAGCTTGCCCCACAATACTCCCATAGCTAGCCTCAAAGGCTGCCCACTCGGTTAGGTCTGCCATTGAACACTGCTGTTTCATTGCCATAGAGACAAGGTGAACAATCTCGCTCGCCGCAGGACCCACCACATGTGCCCCTAGTATTTGCCCATTCTGGTGGACAATCAGCTTACACCAACCGCTCTGTTCATCCTGCAGTCTCCCTCTTTCAGTGTTTTTAAAGGGTTGATAGATCACTTGGAAGGGCTGGGCGGTCTGCTGTGCCTGCGCTTCTGTTAGTCCAACGCGGGCTAAGGCTGGGACGGTTTGAATCGCCCATGGTAGGGTTTGATAGTCCACCTGTTTTGGCCGTGATAGCGTATTGTGAACCGCTACGGTGGCCTCATAGTGGGCAATATCTGCCAGTGTATACCCCCCTAACACAGAGCCACAGGCATAAATTTGGGGATGCGAGGTTTGCAGCTGAGCATTGACCCATAGGCCTTGGGGTGTATGCCGCAGATTCACCGTCACTCGATTTGGGTCAAGGCAGGCTGAGGAGGATTCTTCAGCCCAAATCAGGGCACTAGCGATCAATGTGCCTTGATCGGCGGTCACCACTTGATAGAGAGGCTGTTGGAGCACTTCCTTGATCTGGCAGTGAGTATAGAGGTGGACGCCCTCTGCTTCTAAATGTGCTTGGACCCGCAGGGCTGCTTCTGCATCTTCCCCAGGCAGGAGATGGGAGTGCTGACTGAGCAGGTGAACAGAGTACCCTAAGTGGGCTAAAGCTTGACTGAGGATGGTGGAAACAGGCCCCTCGCCCACGACAAGGAGGGAATGGGAGGCATCGAGGGTCTCTAATTGCGACATAATTTGGGCTGGCCTAATCCAATCCTCTACAGGCATCCCAGGAATATCAGGAGGAGGTAAATCCGCGTCTAGACACAGGAGATACCGCCGCGATCGCAACACCCGATTCTGAACCTGCACCTGAAGTTGAGGTTTATGGCAGAACTGGGCCACTCCATCGATTTGCTCGATGCCTAAACTGGCTAGTTTGGCCGGTGAGCGCGAGGCTTGAAGATTCAGGATCAAGGCTGCTGCCCATTCCTCCGCACCCAGTGGCGGTTGACGACGGGTTTGAGCCCACTGGCTGAGGATTAAGTGGTGGGGAATCGCTTCGGGGGCGACGGAAATTAGAGCGACTCGGGCTGAGCGTTGCTTTGCTGCGATCGCAGCAAAGCGAGCCGCCGCATTATTGCCCACCACCACCAAATCATAATCGCCAGCCATCACCAATCCCCAGGGCGGTCACGCCTTACCTATCCTGATCTATGCAGACAAGCTTGGCAAGCAATCCGCCAATGCAGTCAGCAACTGTTGGTTGTCTGCGGGCGTGCGTACCGCAACCCGAAAATAGTGAGGACCGAGCTCAGGGAAACTCAGGCAATCTCGAATCAAAATTTGATGACGCTTTAGCAGTTGTTCCTGAAGCATCGGAACGAACACATCCGTCGCGACCAGTAGAAAGTTGGCCACACTGGGCCATGGATAACAGCCCAGCTCCTTTAAGCCAGTCCATAACTGGGCGCGGGCAGGAGACAACCACTGCCAGGTTTGGTCTTGAAACGCCTGATCTTGGAGCACGGCTATCCCAGCGGCAATTGCCAGAGAATTAACCGACCAAGGATCCCGCCATTGTTGCCATCGTCGTAATCGATCGGGGTGACCGATCGCATATCCCAACCGTAAGCCGGGTAAACTGTAAAACTTGGTCAGCGATCGCAAGATCACCAAGTTAGGAAAGTCTTGCACCTTAGGAATCAAACTACCCGAGCCATCCGGCGACACAAAGTCCATAAAGGCTTCATCAATCACCACTAACTCAAATCGATCGAGCAGGGATTCCACTTGCTGGCTATTGAGGAGTTGGCCAGTGGGGTTATGGGGACTATTGAGTAACAAGCCAGAAATGGCTGATTGGCTGACGCGTTTGAGCGTTAAAGTCAACACGTCATCGAGCGGCAGATCCCAAGCCGCCTTTAAGTCCAAAGCAAAGGGATGAAGTTGAGCCTGAAAGGCTTGCAGGGCACGTTGATAATCGGCAAAGGCAGGGGTCAACAGGCCCGTCTCAGAAAGTTGGGCCAAATCTCGACAGGCCCAAGTGAGCAGTTCAGCCGAACCGTTGCCAGGCAAGAACCAGTCACTAGGTAGTTGATGGATCTTGCTTAAAACCTGACAAATCGAGCGGTAGCTGGGATCAGGGTAGCTTGTGAGCGTACCGAGATGAGTTTGTATTGCTGCGATCGCAGAGGGGGGAGGACCCCAAGGATTAATACTGGCTGAGAAGTCCAGGATAGAGTTTGGAGAGCAACCTGCTACGTCTGCAGCCCATAGCAGGTTACCTCCATGTCGAGGCCGGTTCAAAAGTTACCTTGTATCCTCAACGGAACGGATGCAAAGCACTATTTTTTCTTAGGAGCAACTTTTTCCTTGAATAGCTTACCTGCAGAGAAAGCCGGAACTTTGGTTGCGGGAATTTTCATCTTTGCACCGGTTTTAGGATTGCGCCCTTCCCGAGCCTTGCGTTCGCGAGGTTCAAATGAGCCAAATCCCACCAATGTGACTTTTTCTCCAGATGAGACAGATTCAACAATGGCCTCTAAAGCGGCAGTCAGAACAGCATCTGCCTGCTTTTTCGTGACACTTGCCTTATCAGCAACGGCGTCGACGAGTTCTCCTTTATTCATTGATTGACTCCTATTGTTCGATTGAGCGTGAGCAAAAAAATATTCGAGTCTACTGAGTCTGGACAAAAAGATTAATAAATCATCAAGTTGTACCAGATTGTTATGACAGACTAACTAGCTGAAAATATTGCAGCTACGTTATTTTAATGGAACATTCTAATGGCTATTGGCTCAATATAGATCGACACAACCTTTAGATTCCCTGGATTTCAGGTTTTTTTTGGTAATCACTTCTGGGCACACCGAGATATTTGCGATGTCTAAGCAACCATTTTTAGCCTTAGTTTATCCTAAGATTCTTACGCTGAAAGGGTTTGAAGAATTGCCTAAGTTAGAGATGAAAGATTAGACACATCTACTGTGAAATAGATGTTCGCCAAAATTTAATTCTGTAAAAATTTATTAAGCACAGTAGTTTTTGGGCATCTAATCTGGTTTTTTGGGTCTCTCAGTGAAGATTTGGGCCATCAGCATCATTTTTCATGAGCCCATTCATTTTGGCGCTCAATTAAACCCAAAATAAGCACACCCTACCCACAAAAATTGTGGATATATTTCTTAGATTTTTCCCAAAACCCCAATCCATATTCCGAATCATGGATTCAGATTGGCGGTGTCGACGATGGCTTGGGCACTACCGATCAGTGAATACAAAGCTCTTTTTGCTATTTAGCTATTCACATCTGGAGGGACACTCTTGTAGGTCATGAGCCCCGTCCTTACTGAAGGTGCCACTTCACTATAGCGAGTCTATGGCGCTTTTGGGGCTTTCAAGCTTAACTCCAAAGTAGAAAAATAGACTGGTAGCCTTTTCGCAGACAATGCTATTGCCACTTCAGACAGGCGCAGCCCATCGTCACCGGTTGAAAAAGGCTTAGGGTTGCCGTCTTTCTTTTAACCATGCCCCGATTAAGAACCAGACGGTCACAATACAGAGCATGAGTATGCCCACCACAAATGCCATTAACAAGAGCAGAAGCATATAGTCAGTGGGGGCTAAGTCCTGTAAGGCTTCTGTTTCTCCTTGCTCCAAGCTGTTCAGCAATTTCTCGGACCCTAGCCGAACCAATAATAGCGGGGTCAATGCCAAGGCATTATGGATGGCATGGGTCAGCACCGCCCACCAAAATCCATATCTGAGACGAATAAAGCCGAGAAAAACGCCCAGCGCCGTTTGGGGCAAGACCAGCAGTGGAGCAAGGAACCAATTTTGCCACCCTAGGCTACTAAAATTGCCCAGATGAATTAAACCAAAGAGAATAGCTAATCCATAAAATAGCCAGCCTATCCATTTTTCATACAGCTGATGAATGGGTTTAGAATCCTGTCGCTGTAGCCATACTCGCAAGAGCCATACAAGAGCAATGATTCCACCTAGGCAGGGTAACGAAGCCACTTCAGGTAAAACTTGCGATCGCATTAAAGCAGAAACGACTCCCAGCAACCCAATGCCGAGGGGAATGACTAGATTGCTAGGCGTGTAGCGTAACGGTAAACGAAAGATGGCTTCTTCAAACAGCGGAGCGAACACCACGACCAACAGCACAATCTGCTCAATGCCAACCGTTTGAACCACTTCTTCAATGGCATTGTTGGTTTGCAGATTGGTAGCCACTATCGCACTAATGAACCCTAGCGGTAGCACAATCAGTAAAGCTAGAGCATACAGTCTAGGGATATCAACCCTTCCTGAGTGGGGAGTTGGGAGGTTAACTGTATAGTGAGGACGTCTCACAAATTGGAGAAACTGTCCCAGCAAACTTTGGGGCCGAGAAGGCGGTGAAGGCAAGCTGTAAGTCATAACGTCGAAGCGCGTTAGTCACCCAGCAGCCGTTCAGTGAACCGGCAAAACTGTCGTAGGCAAACGCATGAGTATCAGAGCAATGGACAGAGAGCAATAAGCACGAGCGCTTACCTCTACCTTCACTGTGACACACTCTCCCCTTTAAAGAGGGTGGGATTCAGCACTACTGACATAGATTGCAGCGCTAAACCCTGACTGATGTCTACTCGCCTTCTAGACAACACCCTGCTGAGTTAAATTGCTCCAAACAACCAGAATCGGTTTTCTGTCTTCAAGTCTGACAGAGATTCGTTGAACTTTAGATTTTATCTCTGGCGATATGTATTAAACCCGATTAAACAGCCGAGACTCTCTGCTACTAGACCTCTTGGAGGTCCAAGTCTATCGAAGAATGCATTGATACTGTCACGGTAGATACCTTTGCTGACTCATTGTTCAGCCCATCCTTGAAAGTGGCGAGCTTTCAAACTTCGAGAGTCATGTCATCCTAAATGTCGTCGACCATCACTGCGGCTCATATTCCGTCCTTTAGGAGGGTGGTCTCAAAAGACGATAACGGTCCACAGAGCTGAGATAAGCATGCCATCGCTTATAACATGCTTATGAGCAGCATTGATTAGTCAGACTGGCTAAGGGCCTGTAGCTGGCTATCCAAGCTGGATAGATAGCTAGGATCTTCGAGAACCTCTGCTGAAAGACGGTTTGTTTGCACAGCGGCTTGAGCGACTTCAGTGGCCGTAAGCCGTCCAACCCGATAATCACGGACCAAACGGCTGGCAGCGGGGATGCCTTCATGGGTGAACCAACCTTGGTAAGCCATATACGCCAAGTTAAAGGGGGATAATTGGCGAGTCTGAGAGGGTTGAGTAGCAGTCACTTTGGCCAGCTTGCTGGCACCATTCGGCCCTTGGGTAATGATTTGGCGCTGAACCGGAGTTGCTAGCGCAGCTGTCGTACTAAAGCTGACAGCCAAGGCAGCAATGCCAGCTAAGGTTTTGTGGGTCAAGGCGTTAGTGCGTTGCATGGGAATCATCCTCTATCTCGATGCTTTCAATCTAGAGGGAGAGTCTGAAGGAGGACTGATAGAAAACTGGGCGGACTCCAGGAAGTTACTGAGTCAGTCACTAGAGTTGCCTGAGAAATCTGAGAAACCTGATTGCTGCAAAAGCCAAGCGAAGGAGACCGATTCCGTTTAGGTGCCGATTCCGTTATCTCCAACGATGGTGAATTTGAAAGCGTTGACGATAGACGGCAAAGAGCAGGAGCGAACTCATGGCCAATAAATGGAGCTGAAACCCAGCATTAGCAATGTTCCATTCCGGGATTGAGGGCAGCACTAGCACCACGCTCAAGAAGCTGGCAATGTACATGGCTCCTGTTTCTGTTTCTGGATATTTCCAGGTTTTAATCAGGGTGGGGAAAGACGCAAAGATGTCCCCAACGATGGCACAGAGAATGGCAAGCTGTGGAGATGCGATCGCAACTAGAATCACAGCCAGCAGTGAAAAAGCACCACAGGTTAGATCAAACGCCCCCATTTTCCAGTAGCTTTGTTGGTTGGCGAATGACGCTAAGAAGATCAGCAGTGGCAGCAAGCCTGCAATAAAGATGCGCAGGGTGGCCCATGGATCTGCGCCCGCTGATAAGGCCGCCCCTGTACTAATGAGCGGTGGTAACGCCCACATGGACCAAGATACCCGATTAGGCTTCGTCCGACCTGCGAGCGTATCGCGAATATAAGCGAAGGCTCCCGCTGCACTAATAAGGGCGCTGAGGATGACCAACCAATGAATAAACGATAAAACTAGCATTCAGCCTTGTTAATGTCCTGCGCTTCTCACCACTGACACTGACAAAATATTATCTATAAAGTTTTTTAGGTTAATTTGGCTAATCTGAGTTTTAAAGGCTTTACAATGGGTTTACTCTACCCCAATGAAAAGCAACAGTTGTCAAGTCAAAATCAATACTGTGTAAACTAAGTTTTTTTGGTATAAAATAAAGAGTGCTCCTCCCTAGACTGGTGAACATTAACGCGAAAGCGCTACACCCTGTATAAATTGGCTCACAGCACGTAATGCATATTATTTGTGCAAGTTACGATTGACTGTTGAATCCCATAACTCAACTTGAACTGAAAAATGAGGCGGCGATTGGTCACTATCCAAGCCCGAGTCATGCAGGTTGCAGACAAAGGCGAAGAGATTCTCTATGACGAGCAAGTCAACATAGTTGAACCATTCATTTAGCCTAAAAGTGTCAGTCAAGAGACTTAAGGTTAATTCAAGCCCACCGATCAATATCAATACATCTCAGTATTATGACCGGCAACTACCAATTTCCCCGAATCAATGATTTGCCATCCATTAAGCTGCTGGCATCATGTATATGATTGTTAGGTAACTATTGATAGCAATCAGATAGCGCTAGATAGTCAAACTGCTATTTCAGCAGAACATCTCAGGTGTGTTTCGAACGGTGCTCAGTAGCATTGTCTCTCACCGCTGATAAATTAGAAGGCCTCAGTACTGAATGCAAGCAAAAGCATCTTTTCTGACCTTTCTATAACTTGTTCTTGCTGTAACTTGAGTCGCTATATATTCTCTTGCTTGTTTAGACTGTGTTTATGGAAATTCGCGCAGAAAACGAAATTTTAATCTTAGATTTTGATCATACTTTATTCCTATCTAATTCTACGGAAGAGTATCTAAATTCTGCCAAGCCCAGAACATTAGTTGCACTCATTTTAGCCTTGCTTGACTGGTTTAAAGTTTGGAATTTATTCCCTGGTGAAAATAAAAGAACTGTTTATCGTAATGCAATACATGTTATTTGCATTTCTATTCTCTTTCCTTGGTCATACTTTTTCTATAAACAACGAGCTGTAAATCTTGTAGCGGAATATCTCAACTCAGATATTGTCAAAATACTAGAGTCTAAAATATGGAAGAAAGTCATCATTGCAAGTAATGGCTTTGATTTCATCATTCAGCCTCTATTGACCCAAATGAATATTCAGGTAGATGTTATCTTGTCTTCCCAAATATTAACCACGCAGAATGGGATTAGAGCTACTGGGAAGCAAGTCTACTTGCAAAAGCTGTTGACTTACGATGAATTACAGAAGTCAACCTTTATATCAGATAACTTAGAGGACAAAGACTTAAAAAATATTGTCAATGAATTTATCTTCTATGAACATCCAAAAGCAAAACAGCTGAGCGCTGGTCAAAATATATATATTCCTTTCGCTTATACGCACAAATCTAAGCGAGGAAATACCAACCATTTACTTAATGTGGTTCTTCTTGAAGACTACCCTTTTATCTTGGTTGCTTACGGCTTTTCTAATCCTATCAGTATTCAACTATTTATTTCAATTTTATTGGTTCTATTATCGTTTTGGTGTATTTACGAAGCCTGTTATTTCGAAAATGATTTATACGAACTTAGATATGAATCAAAGCATAACAATGCAGATAAAATAGAGTATATAAAGAAAAAACAGAATTCACCATTTGAAGTTTATGCTTGGATATGGGCAGCTATGTTAGCCTTGTCAGGCTTGCTAATACTAGCATTCAAGCCTTATGAAGCTCATAACCTATTTAGCTATGAATTACTTATTGAATTTATCACTTGGATGATCTTCCTGATTATTCTTAGATTGATTTTTAGAGCGTATACTTATTCATCTTCTCTCTACAGAGTTGCTATCTCTCCTGCCTTGCAAATAGCTCGTTTAGTTGGTCCATCATTATTCCTTTCGATCAATTTCTATGGTGCTTTCTTCATAGTCGCTCGAGCACTTAGTCGTTGGTTTAGTTATTCTATTTATCGTGCTGGTGGGGACCGCAAAGCGATATCTCAGCCTCTCATTAGGCATCTCATATTTGTGATTCTTATTGCCAGTATAGCTATTGTCGAGAAAGATATTCGAGTGCTTATATCATTACAGTTTGTATTAACCTTATGCTTTTCTGTGATTAGAGGCCACTTGAGATCATTGGTTGTAAAACTGTCACCTCAAGAAGGAGACACTCTTAGCAAGTTAAATTAACAATCTCTAAGACAGCTCTAAATTTTCTTGGGGATCTGTTCAGCATAGGGCTGTTTTAAGTTCGCTAGAGGCAATTCGAAGGAATTGGAAGTCCGTGAGAAGCAAAAATGCTAGATATACCAGAATATTGGATTCAGTTTTACTCTCGACAACTTGAAACAGTCCTACTGATTAGCCTTCTAAAATTTAGGTAAATTTAGATCTGATTTACCCCTCGGACCCCTAATGATGCATAAAGTTTTATCATTTCACGAGCATACTGATCTCGATTAAAGTTCTCAGAAACCCATTGCCGTGCCTGTTTGCCCATAGCCAATAGAGTTCGATCCTCCATAGCACAAACCTTCTCTAGCACTGTAGCCAATCCTTCAATATCATCAACATCGAACAAGTATCCTGTCTCATTGATACAAATCAATTCTGGAATACCGCCAATGTTGGCACCAATAACAATTCGACCACTGGCATAAGCTTCCAATATGCTCATCGGCGCATTCTCATACCACCGAGACGGCAAAACAACTGCACGGGCACGGTGAATCGCAGCTTTTAAAGCATCCCCTTCTAACCGGCCCAAAAACTTGATAAGAGGGGACTGTGACTCGGGCATTGCTTTAAGAGCCACTTCCTCTGGTCCTGTTCCCACAATCTCCAGTTCAATGCCCGTACGATGAGCTGCTCGAATTAACGTATCAACACCTTTTTCGGGTGCTAGCCGTCCAAAGTAGAGAACGTGATTTCTAAAATCTGGAGACAGCGTATAGTCACGACAGTCAATAAAATTAGGAACATACGCCAGTTGTGTTGAAGACCAACCCCATTCGATCAGCTTTGATCGGAAAAACTTGCTAGGTGTGATTACCTGATCTAAGTAGCGTTTGTATAAGCCCAACGACTTATGAATGGCAGATTCCAACATCACTAACATGCTTGCGCCTAAGGAATCGCGAATACAACGGTTGAGTGGAAGATGCAAGAGATTGCCAGACTTGCACTTCTCACAGATCCCTTGACGGTTGAGCATTTTGTAGGCCGGACAGGCCAACTTGAGATCATGTGCTGTCATCACCGTTGGCACATGATGCTCCTTGAGAGCCACCAATACAGAAGGGGAAAGATGATGATAAATGCAGTGGGCATGGGCAACATCAGGTTTAAAGTCAGCTATTAGGCGTTCTATTTGCTGCTTAGCATCTAAAGAATAAATAACACGACCTGCTCGTAGCAGGGTGTCCTTGAGTCCATATTGATGGCCAAATTCTAATTCTTCGCAAAAATATTGTGACCAGGGTGAATCAATATTACGAGGATGATGCATCGTAAACATTGCGGTTGACCACCCACGCTCTTCGAACATATGGGCATGCTCGAAAAACACAACATCAGACCCACCTCTTCGATAGTGATAGGTATTTAGTGACAGAAGTCTAGACATTATTCGATGATTGTCAGCTTTACATTATTCGTGTTCAAAGCACTATCCGCTAGGTTCAAATATGTAGGTAATACCACTAGCATCTTATGGTGTATACCCTAATGCATTCATGGTTTCATGAAAATAAGGTTGCAGCGATGGATGCATTGTATAAGTAGCTCTAGCGGGCACTGGAGATAATTTTTTCAGCGCAAACTCAAGGAATCTTGAATCTGGCGATAATTCACAAAACTCCAAAAGATGTTTTAAAGTGTGTTGCGGCTGAGAGACTAAGTCCTCATAGCGCAACAGATGAATACCATGGGGAATCTGAGTCATATAATGTAAGCCTTCCCGCATTGTTACAATCCATTCTAAAGTGGCCATATCCAATGGGTTCTCTAATTGCTCTCGCTCTAAATGGAGGTTTCGGTAATCATCATCGATACGGATAATTTGCTCCCACAGCAACTTCCACTTGCGCTGATCAACTCCCCACCAGTCATGTACTTCCGCATCTACTTCAATCCCCAGCCGATTCGACCATCCTTCAATAGACTGGCAAGTATCCCAGCCATTGCGAATTAAGAAGATAAACTTTGCATCTGGGAATAGTGCTCGCACAAATGGTATGCGGAAAACTAGCTCTGGATATTTATCAACAACCCTTTTTGAACCAGAAATAGTTAAATATGCACCAAAAAGCTTTTGAGCAGCTAATTTAACTTCTTCAGTAGCACTATTTTCAGTTAGGCGATATTCAGCTTTACCACGACTGTAGCTTCCTGCTAAATCCTCTTGTTCATAGATAGAGTGCCAAAGCGCTTTGGGTTCATTTAAAAACCCCACCTCTTTGTGCATAGAGAGAAGCGTACCTAAAATTGTCGTCCCACTCCGGCCAGTTCCAATAATAAAGATTGGCTTCTTGACTGTTTTCAATTTTGGAAGATGTTTCTGAAAGTCGAAAAATGCAAATACCAATGGATTAATCCATCGACCTTTTGTAGTAAGAGGACGACCTTCAAAAAAGGTATAACTTAAAAGCCGTATCAATGCTCTTCGAGGACTAGTACGGAGGTAAAGTGAATCAAGCTGAGCAACCATATCTGATGATATAAACAACAATGTTAGTACTAGCCATCTAAAACAAATCTCAATAAAGAAGGAATAAAAATATTTTAGTGCTAGATAAACTATTTCTACTATTAAGATTAAAAACTAATGTAAGTCAGAGTTTTGCAATCTAGCAGAAACTTTTTAATAGATAGTGATTGCCAGAAAAATCACATAACTCAATAATGAAAGTGTAATTTAAGGAACCTGTAACAGCTTCACAGAATTTAGGCCGCTGAGTATTTACTCTCTAGACTTCAAATGTGAAACAGAGTAGGGAGGGAAAGAAAGTAATTGAGACGCATACCCCTCTACCTCCTGGAGTGAAGTGGTTTTAGTCACTAATGTTCGCGGATGTCCTTCAATTTGCTTATAGGTAATACCTGAAGGAAAAATTGAGCTTAAATCAACTTCCAAAGGTTGTTTCGATAAATTTACGACGACAGCCTCTTGTTTCTTTTGTTGATTAGCAAAAGACCAACCGTATAAAGCTGGATATTGAAATTGTTGCTTACCTATGAGCATAGGAACATTGGTAAATTTCACCTGCCTAGCTTCATTAGATTTCTTCAAAATTTCTCCCCATGGTTGTAAGGCAACGCCCGTTGCTGATAAGTCAAAGGGTATTGTTGGAATTGATGGTTTAGAAGGGTTAAAAAAGCTCTTATTCCCATCATAAATAGCCGAGAATTGTGAGTTGCCGACCAGCATATGGTTACAAATTTTTTCCACACGCGGGTCTTCTAAAAATAGCAGCCCCAGAACTAGGTTGAACAATCCATGCGCCCAGCTTCCTGTAACACGCGTTTGACGAACCTTGCGTTGTCGCAGTCTTTCATGCATGTTGTACTCTGTTATCCAAATTTTTTTGTCACTTGGCAAAGTACTAAAACCATCAGTCTTCTTAATAATGTTCCAATGCCTAAAAGGTTCACCCAAGATAGTTGGCGTGTCTTGTTCATCAAAAAAAGGATAGTCATATGAAGCAGATGTTCTGGCTGGGGTAAGCCCGTGATCCGGGTAAACGTGCAAAGTGACTGCATCAGCGTTATCTAATACAATTGGAAATACCATTCGGTTCCAATTCAAGCGCCGTTTTTCAAGTCGATGGCGAATCCGACCACTATCTGAGACTCCCATCACACTAATTCTTGCTTTGGGAAATTCTGATTTGATCTTTGCAATCCACTGGATGGATGTCTTCGCGTAATCTACAGGTGATGGAAATACAGCTCGATTGTTTCTTGTTCCAAAGTAGAATTCATTACCGAGTTCAATTTTTTCAATAGGTAGACCAAGGGATTCCGCTTGTTTTAGCATACTCACTTGAGATTCTAGGGTAGAACTCAGCATATTCAAAACAAACAGAGGTGTAGTATCGGTTGCCTTAGAAAAAGTATAAAAATTTTCCAAGCTTCCAGCGGTATATCTACGATCTCTAGCACCTTTCAAAAAAAACGGAACACCATCTGGTAAACCTTGAAAGCTCTGACTGAGTCCTCCACGTTGCCAATCCCAATAGTTAGCGCCTTGACCTCCAGGCAGACGTAGAACACTGGGAGAAAGAGATTTAGTTGCATCAGTAAATTGCACACTGTCCCATTGTTTAACCCGAATCGCATTCACATTAAAACACATCAATCCTGGAGGGATAGATCGTTTTTCTGAGGACAATGAAGCTGTAATAAATTGATTCGAAATTTGAGCTTTTGAAGATCCAGAAAGAAGCTTTTCTGAATAACGAAAACCGATCGCACCTGCAGTGCAAGCTACTACAAGCATCAATAAATATTTGTTTTTTTTATGTTTTAGACGCATATATTATCTCGATCTAGTCTAAATCAAAGACAAAGAACTGAATCTTCTGTTGTTTGATTTTTCATATTCCCATAAAATGTTACTCGCGAGTAAGCATGGGACAGTCAAAAGAGTTCAATGATTGACCATTTCCGTGACGATTATAAACATTAACTACAAGTCCAGAAGTAAGCCAAAAATAAAAGCTATAGGGTCTAAACTCAAGTGTCCGAGAGACAAAATTATAAAGTATAGTAACAACAATGAGCGTACAGAATAAGGATCCTAAAAGTCGGTAATTTTCTAGAGGTGAAGATAATGTTAGCCATCTTCCAATCCGAAACAATCGCCAAAGGATAAGACTATAAATTCCCAATCCAATTGGCCCAAAATAAGCAAGCATAGCTAACCAATAAACATCTTCTAAAGGTTGAAGATCGAATATTTTTGACCGATCTGAAGCACTAGTTAGCAGGTCGAACATAATATTTCTCATATTTTCTAAATCTGGTCCAAAACCAAACCAACTTCCAGATTTTAGCAACGTAGATATTGTTGTTTGGATGACCCAACCTCGCGAGCTTTCTGCTGAGTGTTCATAGTACTCTGGCGAAAAAATCTGAAAGAGATAAGACGCAAGATTGATGGAGCCTTTAGCTTCATCTTGTGATGTAAAAGAGGTATCTACTGAAGTACCCAGTAAGAGGACACCTAAAACAACTAGAAATAGAATTGCAGCATATAACCACCCTATCTTGAGTAATCTCCGAATTCTATTGTGGAAGAACAAAAATATTAAAGGAATTAAGAAAACCATAACTAGAGGGGCTCTTTTTTTAGATGCAAAGACACCAAAAACAAGTAAGGCCCAACTAGAGTATTCTCTAAGCTTTACTATGTTTGTCCAGCCTGGAGAGGCAATATAAATATGGCTGGTTGTGATCGCAATAACAAATAATAAAAAAGCAGCCAATACTGAGGGATTAGTAAACATGCCAAATACTGCACCAGATTTAACTTTCCCTGCCTCTGCCTGTGACACTCTCTCATAGTCGCCGACTTGGAAGTCACCAGGTGCAAAAAATTGCTGAAACCCTACCGGTAGTAAGTATTGAAAAAAAGCTAGGACAGCTTGAAGCAATCCCACAAATTTGATGCCCTTAAGCATCAAATTTAGTTGCTCCAAAGAGATATTGATATTCACAACTATATAGTAAACTGATAAATATCTCCATAAAGAACGTAAATTATCAATAGAAGGTATTAAATCACTACCATTAATAGCAATTGAGATAAAAGTTGACAAGAAAAAAAATGGTAGCAAGATATCTATTGGTGTGGCTTGTAGATGATGGTTTTGGAATAAACGTTTACCTAGTACTTTTGCAGTTAGTCCATAAAGGATAACTTCTGGAAGAAACCGCAAAGGGCCTGAAATGGCACTAGGTAACCATTTCAAGGCAAATAGCTCAAATGGAGTGTACATTGCGATCACAAATACTATCAGAAAAGGAATTTCTTCCTTTTGAACAGCGGCAACATAGAAATTAGTGATATTACGGCAAACTTGGCTAGGTTTAGGAATTAGCATTTAGTCATTTAAAATAGATATATGCATAAAGATGAGCTATGTTTTCATTTGCCCATACTTTTGTTTATTTGAGGTTTAATTGACCAAGGCACTGAACGGCCTAATATTTTTTCTAAAGCAATAATTTCATACTCATAATATGCTTCTAACTTTGCACGGAGATCGGAGTTTATTTCAACTTTTTCGTCAGCTTTACCATTTAATCGATAGTAAATTGGATCAAACCACAGACGCATCTGACGAAAAACTTGATGAATTGGCAAATTATGAGTATACCGTCGAACATGGTAACGAAATTTTGAATAAAGATGGTTTAACCGGGCATTCTTTATAGAAATACTGCGGTTGAAAATTTGAAAATCATAGCTATCATAAAAGCTAGATGTAATAGCAGCGAAATCACAAAGGTCGTGCAAAATTTTTATTGGTTCAGCACAAAGTTCCTCATAGAAATAAACCTTCACATTATCAGGTCCAACAGCATCTATATAAGATTGAAGATACTTTGAGTAATGTCCATGTTCTAACGCACTTAAAAAATATTCAGGCGAAGGAATATGTAATCCGTTTCTTCTATCTTGCTTGGCCTGCTCAAAATGTCCCCCGGCCATTTGTTTGTCAATATATTCTCTAAACGTCATCGAACTAGGTAGACAATTTATCTGCTTTGCATACTTATACCAAGAGACAACACGTGTTATTGGATCTCGTAAAATAAAAGCAATTTTGACATTTGGTAACAACGATTTCAATCGCAAAGGTGTACCTGCCGAATATAAATAGTCAGGTGTTACATCTACCCTTAAACATGGATCATTATTCGGGAAAAATGCTTCGAATTTATCGGCACCTTCCCACCAACCAGTGTCAACGGGAGGCATCAATGGATAGTCTTGATCAATAAAAAAACGGGTCTCTTTAATGCTTGTTACTGTCACTTCTGGGTGATCAGCCAAGTAATGAAATAAAGAGGTAGTTGCAGCTTTCGTTGTGCCACCAATAATTAAATATTGATTCTTTTTCATTATTTGACTCTCATTTTTTAGCAGCTGATTCTAGCGTATTCATCTATTTTCTTTATTTAAAATGAAAGACATCTCTAAGTTTCATTATGTCTCTCAAAATTGTGGGCCGCAAACCCACAGTTTTATGCACCTGATTAGCATTAATTGCACCAGATACTAAAAGAGAAGTTGTTGTCGCTATTGCAGCACCATTGATGCCATATATTGGGATTAGAAGCATATTTAGTACAATATTCATTCCTGTCGCTAAGATACTGCTGATTGCAGTAAATCGAGCATATCCAGTCATACTTAAAACTGTCGAGGAATGCCCGGCTACCACAGCGTATACAAATAAACCAAGGCAACGAATATTTAATGCTCCAAGCCCTTTTGTAAATTCGGAACCATATATTTTTAAATACTGATTTCCAAAGATCAAAAAAGAGATCGTTGCCAAACCAGAAAACACTACAACCACACGAGCTGTTTTTGTTAATATACGTTGTAACTCCTGCAACTCTCCCTTGGCAAACAAAGTAGTAATAGTCGGCGACAACGGTCCCTTAAACGCCATTAGCACAAACGTAATTAATAGTGAGCCACGATTGACCGGATTATAAATTCCTGCAGCACTGACGCTATCAAGATTACCAATCATTAGGATATCTACCCGACTATTAATTTCATTGAGACTCTCAAGGAGCATAAAGGGGACAGCACACTTGAGCCAAGTTAAGCGTTCATAACTGGGCTTTGCCGCTTTGACCTTTTCAGGAAGGAATCTAGATGCTGTCAGAATACTGATTATTAAACTCAAGCCAGTGGAAAGACTAAACGCAATCACAGCCGAGCTAGCTGTCAGTTCATTTTGTATACCAACTACAATAAAGACCACAACAGTGAGTTGTACAAAAGGCGCCCATATCATTTCAGGCATCAACCCAACAACGATCTTGTCAAGTCCCCGCATCATCGCTCTGTAGATCATTCTCAAGCTTAGGAAGGGCAATGAAACCATTGCCATCCAAAATGCCCAAGTTAACTGAGAAGTTTCATCTTGGATTGTATGCCAGGCAATCGTTCCAGCTACGAGTGCTAATCCGACAGAGATGATTAATGTCAGTAGGCTAGCCCACCTTTTCAGGCCAACAAGTTTTTCCCATTCTGCTTCTGTTTGATATAGAGCAATCTCCCGGCCCAGCAAACCATTGAATCCCAACGACGCAGGGATAGCTAAAAGATATACCCATGAAGTTGAATAATCATAAATCCCAGAGCCAGTGCTGCCCATCAAGCGGGCATGTATAACGCCCATGACAAAGGCAAAAAACATTGAAGCAATTCTGAGACTAAAGGTTCCACCTGCCTTTTTAAATAGATGCTGCATTCGGTCTATGGCGATCTAATATCATGTCTACCTATGAGTGAAGGCGCTCCAACTCTTCTCGATTCTTGAGTGTTTCCTGTTCTAATCTTGCTAAAGACGGTGATGGATCTCGCTTTTCGTACCAGATTAGGACGAGACCCAGTGTTACGATGAATGAACCAGCAAGACCTGTCAGAAAAGCCATTTGCTTATTCGGTGATATAGGGGCATCTTCGTCAGGAAGTGTGGGCTCTGTGACCATTTGTATGGGTGGATACATGGCGTAGACTTCGATTCTACTGCGATCTAGTTTTGTCAGAGTTGAGGCAAGAAGCGTTTCAGCAACCTGTAGATCTCGCCGTAGTCCATCTACCTTATGTTTTTCCCCTGACAAGGTATTTAAGCGAGCCTCCATACGAGCAATTTCCTTGGCCAAAACCCGATCCTGAAAAATTAACTCGTCTCGATCCGCTAAACCTGAAACAGAGTCTTTGAATAGTTCACCCCGAACGACGCTGGTCTGAGGGTCAGCGTTGAGGGGAGTTAGTTGAAGTAGTGCAGACGTCTGCAGTTGTTTACCCAAAGCAGATGAGCCTTGGCTTTGCAGAGCCGAGCTAGCTGCATTCAATTGCTCTTGTACATCCTGAACTTGCGGATGCTGAGGAGATAGTAGAGCAGAAATCTGGGTTAGTTCTGCTTTGAGACGTCCATATTCACTCAGTAACTTCTGATAAACTGGATCCCCTTCAAGCCTATAGCGGTCTGTAGCAGTCTGTGTGTTAAGTTCTACCTCACGATCTAAGCGAGCAAGGCGGCCACCTAAGCCTTTAGCTTTGGCGTAGTTTTCAGAACGCACACGACGCAGTTGCTCAATGGTTGTTGATAGCTCTTGAAGTTGCTGATCAGAATTGTAAGCAGAGGCAGATTGATACTTAGATAACGTACTGCGTGCTTTTTCTTCTTTCCGACGAGCAGCGCTTAGTGTTAGTTGCTTTTCACCTTCACGTTGTGCCAACGTAAATTCTCGAAGCTTTTGAAGACGTTGATCAATTGCAGTGAAAAGTGCATATAGTTTTCGCTGTGATATCAGTGGTGTCTTTCCTTGAATTGCAAAGGAAAGAATGGCGCTCTCTTCATCCACCGTAATTTCAGGTTCACCAAATTCGGCAGAATCCATTCCCAATTGCTGAGCAGCCTTATCCAATACTGCGGGATTGGTAGCAATATGTGTGTAGATTGTTCTAGGATCTTCAAATGAGTTAGATTGTCCGCTAGCGGGAGAGGTTGCTGCCCTAACCCCACCGGGGAGGGCAACATCGATCTTCGAATCGCCACCTACAACTATCACGCCTACCTGACTACTGTAGATGGGGGGTGATAGCTTCAGGTAAAGAAACACACAACTCCAAACCATTCCATTTAGGACAATGCCCAGCCAACGATAACTAATATTAGGATGAGTCCTCTGATATGCAGATGGGCTGATAGGTGAATAGGGTGAATGGTCTTGCATGAAAGAGGATCCTAAGATTAATTGAAGTTTTTTAAAAAGGTTACATATGTACTGGTGCTAACAATTGTCGCAAGGCATAGCGCCTAATTTATGGTTCGATTAATTTTTTGAAGAGGCTCAGTAAAGAGAAGTTCTATACTTCTGCCTACTTGTACTCACAAGTTCTAAAAATTTTACGGACTACAGTTATGACTACATTAGTTTGAGAATGATTGATTAAAATGGCCCAGATTTAAGTTGTCTACAGGAGACCCCATCTGCTTTGGGTGGTTAGCGTTGGGCAACTACTTCTCGTTTAGACTGGGAGACAGAAACATCCAAAGTGTAAGAATCAACATAAGAGAGGAAAAGTTCCTCGTATGCCTTGACGTCTCGATTGTTTGAAAATAGCTTCTGATAACGTTCAAAGCTAGACTGTCTCATCGCACGAAGTCGCTGATCATTCCCTAGAATCTGGCTTAGCTGAAGTGAACAGTCTTTTTGCTCGTAGAAGTATTCAGCTTCTGAACCCGCAACCCAATAATTGAAACGATTATAGTGTCCCAAGACTGGCATACCGGCGGCTAGTGCTTCAACTAGAGACGGATTCGTTCCTCCCACGGTATGACCATGAATATACAGGCGGGCATGATACCTCAACGCTTGAACAACCTCAGTATCATAAATAGCGCCCAGGAAAAGAACTTCGGTACTTTGACTAGCTACAGCCAAAACCTCTTTATGATAAGCATTGTTCTTGGGTAAGTACTTACCAAGGACTACTAGCTTATATCCTCTCGGCTTTTCAGCAAAAGCCGCAACAACTTCTAGAATGGAATTTTCTGGCTCTGGACGGGCAATGATGATTGCATATTGGTTGGGCTTTAAACCATACCTTTCAAGGTGGCGCGGATCAGCACTCGGTACAAGCTCGCTACAATATGGAACGCATGTGATTTTATCTGAAGAGACACCCTGTTCCAGAAAATTCATCCTAATTCCAGGATGATCTGCAATCAGATGTGTGCTGAACCAACATGCGCACCGCTCATTTAGGAACAGCCAGATCTTTTGCAGTAAGGTCCATTTACGGCGCCACCATTCCATACCATCCATATTGGTGATCACAACACGCTTTTTTATAAACCACAAAATCGAGAAAACAGCAGTGTTATAGCCTAATAAAAGGATAATGCCAGGATTTTTGAGCGCATGCAGAGTTGCCTTGAGATCAAAAATAATAGACCCCAAGGCTCCCTCTCGTGAGACGGGAATATCAATCAGTTCAATGCCATTCCATTCTCTTGTTAGTATTGTTTTTTCATCACTCTGGCAATAGACACAAACTTGCCAGCCAGCAGACTTTAAATAGATAGCTAAGCGCTCAGCAAATGTTTCAAAGCCGCCATGATTACCAGGAATTCCACGGGTTCCTAGTATTAACAATTTACGATTTTCCATTGCGTCTTCCATATTAGGTAAGTTATTTGGAGGTTCGTTGACATGAACCTGAATCACTTGCACCCATTTTTATATACGTATAGTAAAACTTTTACTGATATTGGGCAAATTTTAAATTTAACCACTTATTTATATAGATTTTATGTCCAAAAAATATTCCTTAGATATCTTGCACACTCTACTGTAGAACTACTGGGTTTAGACAATCGCGACGCACGAACTTCCCAGAGTTACTTAAAATATTTCGTAGGCTTTGAGGCAAAGTTTATTACCTTCACAAGGATAGAGATCCTAGAGCTTTTTTTTACTTTGAAGATGTAGCTCAAGTCAGAGGTGATAAAAATGCTAAGCAACAGAGTTTAGTGTTGGATTTTATTTGCAATATTTACATCTTATTAAGATATAGGGAATATTTTGAAAAGATATCATACGATTGTAGTATTTGGCAATCTTTTTGGATTTTATAGTTGCTGCCCAACTAGAGCATAAGTTTCATAGGATTGCGAGCAACAATACGTTTGGGTGCAAAAATGCCTGGCCTTCGCAAAGTTGAATATAATCCCGAACACGGCGAGACTCTTTTCTTGGGTGCATGCTCATCCATCGGTGGGCTTAGGTCATTCTTAAATCCATCTGCTATTAGCGGATGGTAATGCTGCTCCAACGTCTCGATTGGCTCTGTGTTGGGGCTTGTTAAGCCTTCAGCTTTCGTAGCCTTTTCCTGGATTTGATGTCTATCAACAGCGCGATCATCTCCTTGGGCCAAGGCTGTTGGGAGCGTTCAACAATATGGCTTGCTCCCGCTAATGATGAGCATTGCATCAGCCATGAGCACAATCATCACTGGCATAGCTCTTCCAGCCATCATGAATACTCGTATCTATAAAGTTTGGCAGCATATCCATTTCCGCTGCTGTTCTGCGTTTGGCGTAGTAGGTTCATCCATCTGTACAAGCGCTATGTAGCTACCATAGCTTGCTGTTCCCCTGTAAGCCGCCGACTTATGCTTGCTCGATACGGTCTTGGATCTGTGCCTTAATCGGTGTGGTTCGAGCAACGGAACAAAGATATAGTGACTGTTGATTAGCAATTACCCACTGAGAGAACTCGATTTAAGCTCAAGCGACTACCTCCCATCTTTAATAATTTCAGCATGCACTACCCGTTGAGCGTTCGTCCCATGCCAAGACAGAAGCATCACATATGACTCAGGAGTGTAACCATGATTCTCACACGTCATTTAGTACAAGCTTTCGCTATCCAGGAGTCGCCCGAACAACGTTTTCAACATCCTTTAAATTCCAATGCAGTTCGACACACTAAATCTATTGGAGATTGGGTGGGACTGGAACGGCTGGGAGTTCATCTGGTCAGGGTAGAGCCGGGTCGAGACACAACCCAGTTTCACTACCATCATCAAGAAGAAGAATTTATTTATATCCTTTCGGGCAAAGGGATTGCCGCTATTGGTGAAGCGGAATATGAAGTCGGTCCAGGCGACTTTATAGGGTTTACAGCCCCTTCCCAGCCCCATTGTTTATCAAATCCCTTTGACCAAGATTTGGTCTATTTGATGGGGGGAGAACGACGATCTGTAGATATCTGTGACTATCCCAAACTACGGCAACGGTTAGTTCGTAATGGTGAGGACCGTCAACTCTACAACCGGGATGATCTTCAGCTATTTGAAATCTAAATGCAGGCGTTGAATGGGGTCATTCTTTGCATCGCCTGGATAGTCGGCTTACTCTCCAGGGCTCATCCTTATGGCTGGATAGGATTGATGGGCTTAGGGCTGGGGCTAATGGGAATGCGAATGCTCAGCTTACGAACCCCCTGGCCGTTTCTTTATCCCTGGCGACGAGGCCCAAGGATTGCCTTTTGGCTATTGGCTTTAGCCATCGCGCTGTTTGCGAGCCTGTATTTTGTCCTTCGCACCCCAACTTCAGGGTCAAGAGATATCAGTCGGATGGTCGCTGAAGTCTCGCGATCTCCAGTAACTGTTACAGGCACAGTCAAAACTGTACCTCGCCTGACGCGGAGTCAAACCGTTCAGTTTCAGATGCAGGCGCTAAACCTACAAGCCAAGCCAACTCAACAAACAGTTCGCGGACTGCTTTATGTATCCTTGCCTCCAAAGCAGGGACAAGACCTGCATCCAGGGCAACGGGTAGAAGTGTCTGGCTATCTTTATAAGCCTCGCCGCTCCGCTACGCCCCAAGGCTTTGACTTTGAAGATTACCTCACCCGCTCCGGTATTTTTGCAGGTTTGCGTGGTAAAACCGTTACGGTCAAGCAGTCTGGAGGAAATTGGGGTGGATGGGCTGTGCGGCAGCGCATTGTGCGATCGCATGCCCGATTCCTGGGACCCGAGAAAGGTGCGCTCGTCAGTGCTATGGTCTTGGGCCATCGTCGAGTCGATTTACCCTTCGATCTACGCAATCGCTTTGTCAAAGTCGGTTTAGCCCATGCATTGGCAGCGTCAGGGTTCCATGTTTCTATCATTCTGGCGGGGCTGCTGAAGATCACGGGTCGTCTATCCTCTCGAACTCAGTTGCTTACTGGGCTAAGCGGACTCATCATTTTTATCTGCTTAAGTGGATTCGAACCCTCGGTTGCCCGTGCAGTCTTAATGGGCATGGCAGGTTTGGCAGCCGTTGCGGTCAACCGGAAGTTAAATCCAGTTGGTGTATTGCTGTTAGTGGCTGTTGGGCTGCTCGTTATCCAGCCCCAATGGATCTGGGATTTGGGATTTCATCTGAGCTTCCTCGCCACCTTGGGACTGATCGTGACGGTGCCCCCCTTAACTCAGAAACTGGATTGGTTACCGCCTGCGATCGCATCCCTATTCGCAGTCCCTATCGCCGCCATGCTGTGGACGTTGCCCTTACAGCTCTATCAATTTGGGATTGCTCCGATTTATTGTTTGCTGGCCAATATTTGTACAACGCCACTGTTGATTTTGCTGACGGCAGGTGGATTTTGTAGCGGTATCGTAGCGGTAGTGTGGCCTTTGGCAGGGAGTCTACTGGCTTGGCTGTTGGCAATACCCACCCAGGGATTAATTTGGCTGGTTACTCAGATCAGTCAGTTACCGGGAGCCTCCTTAACCCTCGGAACCCTCTCCATCTGGCAATTGGTACTGCTCTATGGGCTGCTGGTGTCGGCATGGCTCTTACCCGTTTGGAAGCAACGTTTATCGCTATTGATCACCTTGGCCTTAGGCATCATCATCCTGCCCCTTTGGCATCATCAAGTTCATCGCTTCCAAATCACGATTTTTGACCGGGCCACACCACCGATGATGGTGCTCCAGCAACCGGAGGGAACGTTGGTGTTGAATAGTGGCGATCGCAACACCGCATCCCAAACCCTCGTTCCTTTTTTGCAACGCCAGGGGATTGATCAAGTCGATCTAGCCTTAGCTACAGACTTACGACCTCGTTGGCGAGAAGGATGGCCAGAATTACTCCAGCAGGTCCCTTTAAAAAAGCTGATTCCCATCTCTTTAACCGACAACACGGCATTGCAAGAGTGGATTCTCAAATTCCAGGTCCAACCGGAGCAGCTACGTTTACTCCAAGTCGGGGAACAGCTGATTCAAAACCAAGCTCAAATCAGCGTCTTGCGGCACCAACCAACGCTACTGCAGTTCACCATCCATCAGCAAAACTGGCTGATGGTCGCGGGTCGTTACCAAAGAGTATTGCCTTGGTTACAAACGACCAACGTTTCTTCCCCGCAGGTACTATGGTGGTCCACAAAGGTTGATCTAGAAGCGATTCACCACTTGCAACCTCAAGTCCTTATTCTCACATCTCCCTATATCGATGCCGAAAGTTTGAGCCAGTTAGAACGCCGAATTCCCCAGGTCTATTGGACCCCCAGAGATGGTGCCGTGCAGTGGACTCGCGATCGCGGTTTTGAATCCACCTTCCCTCTTAGTGAAAATCCGGCTTCTCCCCTGTAGAATAGGCGTTAGACTAAACCAAAATCACCAACCTGGAGAGGTGGCAGAGTGGTTGAATGCGGCAGACTCGAAATCTGTTTTAGGGTCAAACCTAACGGGGGTTCGAATCCCCCCCTCTCCGTTTAATCGTCATCCGACTCAGTGTCTTCCGCATCCGCAGCGGCGGGACCTTCATGGCGGAGCGTCAAGTAACGAATCACTTGCTCGCTAATCCGCATCTCGCGTTCTAATTTTGCGATCGCATGTCCCTGACCGTTGTAGTTCATCTGAATATAGATGCCTTCACGGAAATTTTGAATTTCATAGGCTAAACGGCGCTTGCCCCGATGCTGGGTATCAATGTCTTCAACCCCTTGATCTTTTAGCAAGTCTTGATACTTGTTAATGGCCTGATCCAATTGTTCTTCTCCCAAATCTGGGCGAAGAATATACATTGTTTCGTAAGCAGTCATGAAATTTTCTCCTTATGGGCTTAAGGCTTCCTTGAGAAGGCAGTTTATCCACATGGATCACCGATTTTTTCCGTTCTTTTAAGAAGCAAGGATCTCACATTCTATCATTCAATTTCCTGACTGGAGACATCTCCTGTCAAATTCAGGCAATGGCAATGGTTATCAGTACAAAGCTAGTGAGGAGCAAGAGGCAAGTCAGTGATGATCGATCTAAAACTTGGTTTAGCAAAGTAATAGCCCTGACATAGCTGAATGTCCATCTGTTTCAGCACTGCTAATTCAGCTTCAGTCTCAATCCCTTCTGCAATGGGTTCGATGGCTAAATCGCGACAGACTTGAATAATTCCTTTCACAATAGCCTGCCGACCTTTATCGTGATCAATATTGCGAATTAAGGCCATATCCAACTTAATAAAGTCTGGCTGAAAATCAGCCAAAAAATTTAACCCTGAGTAGCCAGCACCAAAATCATCGAGTGCCGTTTTAAATCCAAGCTTTTGATAATGCTCAATAATGTCTCGAACATGAGCATAATCCCTCACCTTTTCCACTTCGGTTAACTCAAACAAAATTTGGTGGAGGGGAAAATTACATTTTTGAGCAGTTTCAATCGTGGTCCTAATGCATAGCTCTGGTTGATACACTGCATTGGGCAAGAAATTAATGCTCAATATAGATTGAATATCTAACTCTGCCGCAAGCTGAATTGCTTTAACACGGCAAGCCTGATCAAAACGATAGCGACTCTCATCGGTCACTTGTCCTAGAATGCTGGCAGCTGACTCCTGATTTAGGCCACGAACCAGCGCTTCTTGGGCAAAAATCGTACCATTGCTAAGATTCACAATTGGCTGAAAGGCCATTGTAAAGTCAAAGTTCAGCTCAGGAGTGCTCAGGCATCCTGAACATCCCGCTGCTAACGGTTCTTGATCGGCCACAATAGAGTTTCCTTGACCACCCATTCAAAACGTATCCGCCAGATGTATTTAGGCAAAATTTAGCCCGGCAAACAGGACACCGCCATACATCGATATCACTAGTGTGCCCCATAATCCTAAGGGTGCCACATATACCTTGTCTGTTAGTTTTTAGGACTGAACAGTCGATGGGGAAACGATCAAAGCTGCATGTTCACAGCGTTTGAAATAGTGGGAATTTCGGCGTATTGTCCTTGAACCGTTTTAAACACGCTATACACAAAGGTAGCGAACACACCCAGAAAAATAGTGTTGAACAGCGTTTCGGTAAGCAGTTCCAGCTGGATTCCTTGACTGATAATGGGCAACACCAAGTTGCACACCATTAGGATGAGATCTAACAAAATAGCTTGCAGCACATTAAATCGAATAAATCGGCTGATATTCTCATTCCTCACTACTGCAAAAAACAGTGCCATAAATAAGATCAGGCCCGCAAAAGGCAGTGTCTTAACGAAGGCACCATAAATCTGCACGAATGGGATGATCGGCAATAGAACAAGGCTAGAAACAGTAGGAAACTGGCGCACAATAAAGTTTCCATCACCGTAAACTAACGCATCCATGAGGGGTAACAGATAAGGCAGGGCGCCAAAGACTCTATCTGACCAAGGGGTGGATGCATCCCAACTCATGGCAATATCTCCCAATCAATATTTCACACCATGTCATCAATGTAGCGTATGCTCTCTCGTGTTTCGTGATTCCTTACACAATTTTCGGAAGGTGGGAGTGGGTAGGTTGCACTACACAAGGCATAACTCAGGGTATGGATGACTCCAAAGCAGTATTCAAGGCGTATCAGCACACCTCAGGGCGTCAGGTTGGTGATTGAGCTAGCGCTTTGTTCAGATAAATATCGAGGTTCTCAGTCTCTACCAAAGGCTGCTCTGCCCAGACAGAAAGTTGGACAATCATCAATCCAAATTGACTTGCAAACTTGTCATAATCCCGTGCTATTGTAGTCCAAGCAACCCGGGGGCGTGGCGGAATGGTAGACGCTACGGACTTAGAAAGCTGAGCCTTACAGGAGAAATCTTGTAAGTGAATGCTCTCAAACTCAGGGAAACCTAAATCTGATCTTGCAGACAAGGCAATCCTGAGCCAAGCCAAATCATCACTGATTTGGAAGGTGCAGAGACTCGACGGGAGCTACCCTCACGCTACTTAAGATTTATCTTAGACAGCGCGGGTAAAGGGAGAGTCCAATTCTCAAAACCACACTGGCAGCTGCGAAAGCAGCGGGAGAATGAAAATCCGTTGACCGGTAAGGTCGTGAGGGTTCAAGTCCCTCCGCCCCCATTACCTAAAAGTAAGAACCCCAGTCGCAAGGTTGGGGTTCTTACTTTTAGGTAAGAAAATCTTTTTTAGAAACCGATTAGGTGCTTTTCCCGCAACGCCGTCTTACCTCAGTTTTTGACCTGGAATCATCCAGGTGGGAGTTGAAAACATCGATTTAAAGTTTCCAAGTACAAGCTTGGTTTACTGCCATCGAGCAAATGGCTCCCTAGCGTTAAAGGTATAGATCAAAAAACAATATTGGCAGTCACCAACGTCGCAGGAATCGCTAGTGGGCATTGTA
>NZ_JANQOY010000015.1 GCF_028285565.1 Acaryochloris sp. IP29b_bin.148 | reverse complement strand
AGGTAGGAGGATATCAAGCACAACGATTTAGATTTCCGTCCAGACTAGCTGCTTCGTAAAGCGTGACATATATGAGTTTTTCTAGCCTGGGCTACTTATCGCTACTCAAAAACAGCTCTAAATCTGATAAGTCTGTGTCTAATCATTGCGGGTTGGTTAATTGCATGGCTACCAAGTCTGCCTTTTTCTTTGTGGCCTTTGGGTTTCTTTTCTTATATTTTTGTCGTTGTCTATGGTTTGATAGTCAGTCATCGATTCAACAGATCAATTTCTCCTCTCCTATTTACACCGATAGGACAAGTTATTTTTATAGTTATGCTCTTGAGATCTACGATGTCCTGCTGGCAACGCGAAGGTGTGGAATGGCGGGGCACATTTTACCCCATTCAGGAATTACGTCGTAATCAACGTGTTGGTCATTGATGAAGAAGTTGCCTAAATTGGCTTGTAATGGTGAGTCTAATTGAGGGAATGCTAATCGACAGCAATCCTCTGCTTTACTGGAATTACACCTGATTTACGGCAATCTATGACCTCTAACAACAAATATTCCAAGGTGCTTCTTGAGTTGAAGGATCACTACCAAAAGACACTAACTGAACTGGAAGCCCAAACGAGTCAACTCAAAACAAAAATCACGTCTCTGGATACGTTGATTGAAGATCCGTTGCTAGGCTCAGACATCCTTTCCGTTCTTCAAGGTGAAGCAGACTCACTCGACTCAGCAGCAACAGCCCCAAAAGTTGCTGAAGCAGTAGCACCTAAAACTGAAGCGAAACCAAAGAAAGCTACCCCAAAAGCTTCACCCTCCACTTCAAAGAAGAAGCCTTCAACTGCCAAGAAAGCAGCATCTCAGGCCAAGGCCAAGAAGAAAAAGCAGGCCAAAGCAACTAAAGCTTCATCCAGCAGTCGGCCCATGCAATGGCCCTACACGGACATGTTTAAGAATGATGCCATCGGACGGATCTTGAAGGACAATGCAGGCAATTTAGTTCACGTTGATGATTTGATTGTGCAACTGTATGGGGAACTGAGCGGGGACGACCTCAAGGTTGAGCGAGATCGGATGAACAAAACCATGTATACAGGAGTCCAAAAGAACCGATGGCGCAAAGATCCTAAAGAACCCATGAGCTATATCTTTGAGGAAAAGTCAGAAGCTAAATCCAAGGAATCCCAAACGGCTAAGGCCAAGAAGCCTTAGAAGGAGACCTTGAAGGTGGCGAGTTTTATTATCGGGCGATCTCAGTGGTGTAATGCGTGATCTTTTTAAGAGTATGCTTCTAAGCATGGAACCAGTTTTACATTGATGTTTTTTAAGCCAACGTCCAAAACACGATGATCCCTATAAACCTTTATGGAAATTGACAAGAAATTCATCATATCTGGAGTTGTAGCATTTCTCTGTGTACTTGCCCCATGCATAGAAACTAAAGCAGAGGATATCCTTACGAGATTTGGTTGTGGTACTGGTTGCATAGTTCGCCAACGGCAACTTTCAAAGGTCGTTAATATGCCAAATGGCTTTCGACGTGTCTTAGTTGAAACGCAGACGTTCGTATCTACTCAGTCTGGATTTCGTCCATGCAGTGCGTCTGACAGATGTGACGGTAGTATAAAAAGGGTGTGGATAGTCGCTGACTGCACAAATTCTCCCAGAGTTAATTTGGGAGCTTATAAGTCGGACGGTTCGGATGGTCGTTGGCTAAATGCCTTCCATCCCAGTGGAAGTCGCGCTGACTCAACGGCTGAAGGAAGGGCCTATTCTCATTGGGCTGCACTTTGTCAATAAGAATTAGTTCCCATCCACCCGCTTGCGATCCTGATATACGTCAACCATCTCCTCAATCCGTTCGATGGTCTCCAATGACCGTAGTCCAGCCATAATATCTGGGGTTTCCTCACCCTACTTGCGCATGGCCCGAAACATTGAAATCAAAGCTCGCATTCATGATATTGAAGCTGTCACCAAACGGGTAGCTCAGTTTGCCGATCAAGGGCCAATCGAGAGTGAGCAAGACGATACCTTTTTTAGGTGTAAGAATGGCAGATTAAAGCTTCGGTCACTATCCAGCACTGAAGGAAAGCTGATTTTCTATCAACGTCAAAATCAACCAGGTCCAAAAGAATCCTTTTACCTGATTTCACCCACTTCATCCCCCAACAGCTTACGTGAAGCTCTGACGTTGGCCTATGGTCAAGCTGGTCGCGTCCGCAAGGTGCGAACCTTATTTCTCGTTGGTAGAACCCGCGTTCATCTGGATAAAGTTGAAGGGTTAGGTCATTTTTTTGAACTGGAAGTGATACTCGAAGAGGGTGAGTCTCCAGAGACGGGGATCGAAGAAGCTCACCTGCTCATGGATAAGCTTGGAGTAGATTCATCACAACTTGTAGAGTGTGCCTATGTAGACCTGCTTACTCAACGATTCTAACTACACAACAAGATGATTCTTCTAGCTTAGTTGAGCCTATATTAGGGCCATCGGTGCGGATGCAATTGCTAAGAATAGAAAAAACGCTCATCGCTAGGTCATGTTTCGGGGGCTGGTGTTGGGGCGAAGGTTGACTAGAGGTGTAGCAAAAGCGGCTGCCCCCGAGACCCGCAAGAGTGTAGCACACCCCAGATCGGCAAGGTCGCCCTCGCAAAACCAGGCTTTTGCTTAGAATCGTTGCACTAACTCGGTTAAGTTGCATGAAAGTTGATTTCTTGTATCCAGACGTCGCTCAATTCCTCAAAGTCCTCTCCTGGTATAAGGATATGGATAGAATCGTGTAGACTGGCAATGAATTCTCCATGCCACAAACCCCTTCCCCTAAAATACTGAACCAACTTGGGACTTCGCTAAATGGATAGGGCCGTCAATTACGATATGCCAATCACATCCCTGTCTACCAACGCAGAATTAGCGGCAATGTTGGGCGATAATCTTCCGTACGTCCTAAGTCATGATGATCTAATGTGATATCCATGAGATGTTCCTTGCCAGATCGTATCGAGAGGCGATCCGCTTGCGAAGCTAGCTCTAACACCCCTTCAGTATCCGTTGAGGTCGTGGAAATAATGACCTCACTAACTGTCTGAGGATTGCGGTTAGGCTGTGGTTTGGGAACCCCCGGATCGTGGAATGGGAAATAGAAACAGAGTGGTTCAGCAATATTGTGAGAATTTGCACCCACATGGAAGCCTCTGGATGGTGGAAAGTAATCAGGTTGGTAATGCCAGCCAGGGAAGGGCATTTTGGGACTGGTATTATCTTTGCAGGGCACAAAAATGAGGCCGAACGGTGAGGCGGTAGGATCATCAGCTCGCTCAGAGAAGTGCAGCTTTCGACCCGGTCCATTTCTCGCTTCATCGGCATCCTTCACCCAGATAAACTCCAGCATGCCATTGGCGAAGTAAAATCGACGGTTGGCAGTTCCCTGGCCTGGATGAGTGTTTCTCGGTCCTTCTCGAAAACCATGTTCAAGCAGCCGATCAGCCACTTTAGCTTCCGGCTCAACCAGTATAAAGAAATGATCCAGCGTCATATTCATAGTCATTTATGCAGGCTTTCTTGCCACAATGAACACCATAATTGAGACGTCATATCCAACACATATCCAAGTTTTCAATCGAAAATAACGTTATTCGATATCAAATATTCTTAAGATCTAGCATGTAGAACAGCATAATATCGTTACTAAGGAATAATATTAAAACTGAGAATAATTGTATTATTTAATACTTTAAATACAAAAATATTTATCTTCTAAATTCTCTTCTGTCATGGGTTTTAGATTTCATTTGTGAGTATTATTTTATGCTGTGACCTGAATCACAGAGAGGCTCATAGCCAACTGTTCTAATACGAAAAGTTCAAACAAGTCAATTTATTTTGAACTGAAGTAAATCCTTTGAGGATAAGTTGAGGTAATACATCATGTCTGAACTATTTACTGAATTATCTGATCAACAGCAAGAGATAGTTGCTGGGGGTGC
>NZ_JANQOY010000228.1 GCF_028285565.1 Acaryochloris sp. IP29b_bin.148 | reverse complement strand
GGTAGATATTGCCAAAGTCATCCCAACTCTCCCAAACCTTTTCGAGGGAGGCATAGATGGTTCGATATACGGTCACATTCGCCATGATGATGCTCCTATACAGGCAGGCAAGATCAACCCCAAGCGGTTGATGGTGCCAACTGGCTTCCCTTCGATAGTATGTAATCATTCCTGCATTGAGAAGCCCAAAATAAGCACCCTGTCGTTGCATAAATGCACCAAAGGAATCATGAACTGGGATGATTTGAGAATCTTTTTAGCGATTGCCCGTCAAGGATCGGCTCGGGCTGCTGCTACCAAGCTGGGGGTTCACCACTCCACCATCACACGTCGAATTGATGCCTTTGAATCCACCCAGAAAACACGCCTCTTTGATCGGTTGCCGAGCGGCTATGCTCTGACCTTAGCGGGGGAAGAGCTACTGGCAGCAGCTACTCGGGTCGAGGACGAAATGAATGGGATTGAACGCCATATCCTCGGGCAAGATATTCAGCTACGGGGCAATCTCCGTGTCACCATGCCGGATGCTTTAGCAGTTCATTTTCTCATGCCAGATTTGGTCTGCTTTATGGAGACTTATCCAGAGGTGAACTTGGAAGTCCTGATTTCCTATGAGGTCTATAACCTCACCAAACGGGAAGCGGATGTTGCCATTCGAGTCACCGAAAATCCGCCTGAGCATTTGGTGGGGCGAAAAGTGGGGTGTTATCACTGTGCCAATTATGCATCTGTAGATTATTTGGCAACTCATGCACTGCCCGAGAATACGGAAGGGGCCTATTGGATTGGTTGGGATGCACCAACTCCCTATCCAGACTGGGTACGTAAAAGTGAGTTTCCCCATATTCCGGTGCGGGGGCGATTCAATAATGCGATCGCACAACTCGCCGCAGCCAAAGCCGGCCTGGGACTTGCCCGTATTCCCTGTTTTTTAGGCGATCCAGAACCCACCCTAAAACGAGTCCCCCCCGGTCAGAGTGCCCCCTGCCATGACGTCTGGATTTTGACCCATAAGGATCTAATCTCAACATTACGTATCCAAACCTTTATGGACTGTATGTCCAAAGCCTTTCAGCAAAAACAGGACTTATTAGAAGGGCGTTGCCCTACACCATCTACTTAACTCAAAGCAATCATGCGAACCAAGCGATGAAACAGTACCCAATCGAGGACTGGTCACTATCGGGTACGACGCCTAAGCTGAGTTTGAAAGAGCCCTAGCTCTGTCTTGGTGTGATGCACTGAGACGCTTCAGCCCAACTTGCTTCTGAGTTTTCTATGAACTATCGAACCTTCATTGATGCCCCTTTCGCTTATGGAGACCATAAACCATGAATCAACAGGCCATTTTTGCCCCAATTTTTGTGATGTTCTTACTAACGTTGACGGTCTGGATCTATATGTATGCCCGTCGTATTCCCTTTATCATCCAAAACAACTTCCCCCCTGAAAAAATGCGGCCCCTAGAATTTGCCCGCATCTCTCCACCTAGCGTCTCCAATCCTTCAGACAATCTCAAAAATCTTTTTGAGTTACCCGTGCTGTTTTACGCTCTCGGCAACTACCTATTCATTACTAGCCAAGTTGATAGATTTTATATGCTCTTAGCTTGGATATTTGCGGGTTTTCGCATTTTGCATAGCCTGGTTCACTGCACGATTAACCGAATTTTGCTGCGGTTCTATCTCTATCTAACCGCTGCCGTCGCCCTATGGTTGATGATTTTGCGAGCAGGCTGGCAATATCTCGGTAGCGCCTAATACCTGTCCCCAAAATGACTGAGAATTCTCAGACAAATACGTCAAAATTGAAAAAAGAGAATACACCTCAAATTGCAGAGTAGGTTTGGTACGGATATGACTGCATTACCCCAAGGCAAGCTGCGCAAAACCCATCACTTTGCCCTGAATGTCAAAGACCTGCAAGCCTCCCGGCATTTTTATGGCACTATTTTGGGCCTGCATGAGTTGACGGGGGCTGAAGTTCCAGAAACCCTAGTCGAACTTGTAAAACAAGGACGAATTAGTAACTTCGTCACTCCCGACGGGTGGGTTTTGGACCTTTTCTGGGAGCCAGATTTATCTCCCCCCAATCCAGACCCAGAACAGCAGTTTACCCGCGCCAATCACTTGGCCTTTGACATTGCCCCCGACGCCTTCGATGAAGCTGTACAGGTTTTACAGGCGAATCAAGTTGCGATCGCCCAAGGTCCAGTCACCCGACCGACAGGGCGCGGCATCTACTTCTATGACCCCGACGGCTTCTTACTCGAAATCCGCTGTGACCCCGAAAATTAGCGACTCAATGAGTGCTCTCTAACTAAACCAGATGGCCACACCGATCATGCCTCTGGCTTCTGTGCCCCATCCGTCTTCTTTTCCGCTGCCCGAGGGATAGGTTTCTCTACCGCTGAATATTGCTCCGGCACTAAGGATAGCTGTCCCTTTTTCCGTTTGGGCTGACGGCGACGAGCGGTATTTTCCTCGCTCGTATTTTCAGCAATAACTTCATAGAGAAGCGCTAACTTACTGGGATCTTTGCCTTTGCGCAGCACCCGCCCCAATCGCTGCACATACTCTCGTGTTGATCCCGTTCCCGATAATACAATCGCAACGCTAGCTTCTGGCACATCAACCCCTTCATTCAGGACCCGAGAAGCCACCAGGGTCGGATACTCTCCTGAACGAAACCGCTGCAAAATATCATGGCGTTCTTTGACCGGGGTTTTATGGGTAATGGCTGGGATGAGAAAGTCTTGGGAAATTCGATAGACGGTGGCGTTGTCGTCCGTAAAAATAAGCGTTTGCTCGGGGTGGTGCTGAGCAAGAAGATCGGCAAGGATACGGAGTTTGCCTTCCGTCCCGAATGTGATCGCACGGGCCTGACGATGGGCTAACATGGCTCTCCGCCCGGCTTTGGAGCGAGCACTTTCACGCACAAACTGTTGCCACCCCTTTAGGCTACCCAGAAAAATACGAGCAGATTGGAGAAACTGGTTACGAGTTTGAATCAGCTCGTCATATCGCTCTCGTTCTTGGGTGGAAAGCTTGACCTGAATTTGGACGGTTTTATGTTTGGCTAAGGCGACGCCAGACAGCTCTTCGGCTGAACGACGATACACCGTTGGACCAATTAGATTATCTAAATCTTCATGCTTACCATCACTCCGCTCTGGAGTAGCCGTTAATCCCAATCGATAGGGAGCAATGGCATATTCAGCAATCACCCGATTAAAGCTGCTGGGTAAATGGTGGCATTCGTCGAACACCAGTAGACCATAGCGATTGCCCAGGTTTTCGGCCTGGATAGCGGCACTGTCGTAAGTGGAAATCAGGATTGGGGTGCGATCGCGAGACCCACCGCCTAGCAACCCAATCTCCGCATCAGGGAAAGCAGCCACCAAATGGGCATACCACTGGTGCATTAAATCCAGCGTTGGGACGGCGATTAACGTACTGCGTTGGGTCGCCTGAATCACCAATTGAGCCAAATAGGTTTTACCGGCGGCAGTCGGCAAAACCACAACCCCTCGACGGTGCTGCTGCCAAGCCTCTAGCGCCTCTTGCTGATGAAGATAGGGCTCCATTTGCAAACTGGGAGTCAGCTCTAAAGCTTCATAGGATTTGGCCTGATCCACCAAACGCGGATCAGTGATTTGCGTTGCTGTTAGGAGGGAGCGGTATGCGATCGCAGGCACCCGAAATCGCTCTACCCGATCATCCCAGGTGGCATAGTCCAGCCAATCTTTTCCCTTGGGCGGAGGGTGCAAAATAAGCGTACCGCGATCGTAGGTTAAGGTAGGCTTGCGCGCCATTGAAAAATGCCCAAGTGTGCTGTCGGTCGAGTGCCCTTCTTCCAACTTACCAGGAGAGTATCGGCAACAGCGAGCATCCTTGGTTCGCAGAGGTTACAATCAGTGAGCAGCGGCACTTAGCAATGAATCCTTTGGTGACCTACTTCTGAGAAACGTTATGACAACTAGCTCACAATCTACTTTCACAGCGGATCAGACCTCCACCTGGCTCCGAGGTTTAATGACCATTGCCTGGTCTGATGGCAAATTTGATCCTCAGGAACAGTCCCTGATTGAAGAAGTGGTGGCGAATGAGCTGACCCCTGATCTAGAGAACGATTCCTTTAAACCCATCTCCCCAGAAGAGCTTGCCGATGGCTTAGGCGACAATCCCAAAGTAGCCGAAAACTTTTTGCGGACTGCGGTGATGGTGGCGCTGGCCGATGGGGTTTATTCTAGTTCCGAAGACCAAGTTCTAGAGACCTTTGCCAAGGCCCTGCGGGTCCAGCTCACAGCCGTTGACTCTCTACGACTCACCCTAGATGGTGAAGCGATCGGTGGTGCTCCGAAACCCACTGAAAAACAGCCCCGCGATCCCCTCAAGCCCGTGCGCCAGTGGCTGGATGGTTTAGATATTCAAGACCCGGAAGTGGCCCGATTCTTGTGCAAAATGATTCCCTCCCAATGTCCCTTTGAGCGGGATATTACGCTCTTTGGCAAGAAGGTGGTACATATTCCTCCCATGTGTAAGCTTAACCCCCTTTATGAGCAGCTAGTGGGTCTTCGCTTTAAGGCATTGTCTTACCTTGCCGATGAGTGTAAAGAGGATGTCTCCTCCTATATCTAGCGGTTGGTAAAACTTGTAAACCTGTTGATCGACTGAATCTGAGAGCGCGTATAGTGAAAAACGCGTACCCCTTAGGAGAGCCGAGATGAAGGTCAAAGCAGCGGTGGCCCAAGCAGCCGGACAGCCCCTCAGCATTGAGACAGTGGATTTAGAAGGTCCCCAGGCTGGAGAAGTCTTAGTGGAAATAAAGGCGACGGGGGTTTGCCATACCGATGCTTATACCTTGTCAGGTGCTGATCCTGAAGGATTGTTCCCTGCCATCCTGGGGCATGAAGGCGCAGGTGTTGTCGTTGAAGTCGGACCTGAGGTCAAATCCCTGAAGCCGGGCGATCATGTGATCCCGCTCTATGTGCCCGAGTGCCGAACCTGTGAATATTGCTTAAGTGGCAAAACCAACCTTTGTCAGGCCATTCGCTCCACCCAGGGCAAAGGGGTCATGCCCAATGGCTCTAGCCGCTTTTCTCTGGGCAAGGATTCGCTATTTCACTATATGGGCACCTCCACCTTTGCCAACTACACCGTGGTGCCTGAAATTTCCCTAGCCAAAATTCGCAAAGATGCTCCTTTTGATAAGGTCTGTTTGATTGGTTGTGGAGTCACCACAGGCATCGGCGCGGTCATTAATACAGCCAAAGTAGAGCCGGGGGCCAACGTGGTCGTCTTCGGTTTAGGCGGTATTGGCCTTAACGTCATCCAAGCGGCCCGCCTAGTGGGGGCCAATATGATTATTGGAGTCGATCTCAATCCCGCCAAGCGACCTCTGGCAGAGAAATTGGGCATGACCCATTTCGTGAATCCTAAAGAGGTAGAAGGGGATTTAGTCCCTTATTTGGTTGATCTAACGAAAGGCGGGGCCGACTATAGCTTTGAGTGCATCGGCAATGTTGAGGTGATGCGCCAAGCCCTAGAATGCTGCCACAAAGGCTGGGGAGAAAGCATCATTATTGGGGTTGCCGGTGCGGGCCAAGAAATCAGTACCCGCCCCTTTCAGTTAGTGACTGGACGGGTTTGGAAAGGTACGGCTTTCGGGGGCGCCAAAGGACGCACGGATGTGCCTAAGATTGTCGATTGGTATATGGATGGCAAGATCGATATCGATTCTCTGGTCACCCACACCATGCCCTTAGACAAAATCAATGATGCTTTTGACTTAATGCATAAGGGCGAATCGATTCGGAGCGTTATCAACTTTTAGTGCCATTACTGCAGTGAGTAAATACTGCCAATCCATTGGTCTTAGCAGATGCAATAAACATCAAACCTTCATTTAAAGATGGTATTGATTCTGATCCATTGTTGATGATTCAAAATGATCTAGCCTGAAACCATCCATAGCAGACCTGCTTATCGCTCTTTCATCACTCTAACGAGATAAAAACTGGAAATCTCCCTGTGGGCCAGCCCTTGGAGTAGCCCCTTTGAAAAGATTCATCATCTTTACC
>NZ_JANQOY010000002.1 GCF_028285565.1 Acaryochloris sp. IP29b_bin.148 | reverse complement strand
TGCTAGTGGCTTGGACTTTTCTAAGCCCGTTGAAGAATTTTTCTATGAAACCCCTGGTGGAGACAAAGCCTTAGTCGATGCCGTTGTTTCTCTAACTGGCTTTGCCCTAGTGGGTGGTCCTGCCCGCCAAGATCACCCCAAGGCGGTGGAATCCCTGAAGAAGCTGAACCGTCCTTATATGGTGGCCTTGCCCCTAGTCTTCCAAACCACAGAAGAATGGGAGGAGAGTGATTTAGGCTTGCACCCGATTCAAGCCGCTCTGCAAATTGCCATTCCTGAATTAGATGGGGCGATTGAACCGATTATTTTGTCGGGCCGAGATGGTGTTACTGGGCGTGCGATCGCACTCCAAGACCGGATCGAAATGGTGGCCCAGCGGGCCATGAAATGGGCTTCTCTGCGCCGCAAAACAAAGCTAGAGAAAAAGCTAGCGATTACCGTCTTTAGCTTTCCCCCTGACAAGGGCAATGTGGGCACCGCCGCCTACTTGGATGTGTTTGGCTCCATCTATAAGGTAATGGAATCCCTGAAAAAGGATGGCTACACCATCGAGGATATGCCTGAAGATGCAGAAGCCTTGATGCTAGAGATTCTCCACGATGCCCAGGCCCAGTACAACAGCCCGGAACTCAATATTGCCCACCGGATGTCGGTGCAAGAATATGAATCTCTGACCCCCTACTCAAAACGATTAGAAGAATCCTGGGGTCCCCCTCCTGGCAACCTCAATAGCGATGGCCAGAACCTGCTGGTCTTCGGCAAAACCTATGGCAACCTATTTATTGGGGTACAGCCCACCTTTGGTTACGAAGGTGACCCCATGCGGCTGCTATTCTCTCGCTCCGCCAGTCCCCACCATGGATTCGCTGCCTACTATAGCTATCTCGAAAAGATCTTCAAAGCAGATGCTGTCCTTCACTTCGGCACCCACGGTTCCCTAGAGTTTATGCCGGGCAAGCAGATCGGCATGTCCAACGACTGCTACCCCGATACGCTGATTGGCAGCATTCCCAACCTCTATTACTACGCCGCCAACAACCCCTCCGAGGCCACGATTGCCAAACGTCGTAGCTATGCCAACACCATTAGCTACCTGACTCCTCCGGCTGAAAATGCAGGTCTCTATAAAGGTCTCAAGGAGCTGAGTGAACTGATTGGTTCCTATCAGACCCTGAAAGAAAGCGGTCGGGGCGTTCCCATCGTCGATACGATTATGGACAAGGCCCGCTTGGTGAACTTGGATCAGGATATTGACTTGCCTGAGCAAGATGCCAAAGATATGACTCAGGAAGAGCGCGACACCATCGTCGGTCGCGTGTATATCAAGCTGATGGAGATTGAGTCTCGGCTCTTACCCTGCGGTTTGCATGTAATTGGGAAGCCCCCCACCGCAGAGGAAGCCATCGCCACCCTCGTCAATATCGCTAGTCTCGATCGGGGTGAGGACAACATTCTGGGTCTCCCTCGGCTGATTGCCAACAGCATCAATCGCGATCTGGATGAGATCTTCCGCAATAGCGATCGCGGTGTCCTTGAAGACGTGGATCTGCTCAATACCATTAATGAAACCACCCGAGCCGCCGTTGCAGCCATCGTCCATACTCAGATCGATGAAGAAGGCCGCGTCTCCAAGGTTTCGCCTTTGAACCTATTTAACTTCGGTCGCCAAGAAGAGCCCTGGGTAAAAGCCCTTAATGAAGCGGGTTTCCCTGAGGTGGATCAAGAAGCCCTAACCCCCTTAGTGGAATATCTTGAGTTCTGTCTTAATCAAGTAGTGGCGGATAATGAGCTAGGTGCCTTACTCCAGGCATTAGAAGGTGAATATGTACTGCCTGGCCCTGGTGGCGACCCCATTCGCAATCCAGATGTGCTACCCACCGGCAAAAATATCCATGCCCTCGATCCTCAGTCCATTCCCACGGAAGCGGCGGTGCAATCTGCCAAAGTCGTGGTTGACCGACTCCTAGATCGCCAGAAGCAAGAAAATAATGGCGAATGGCCGGAATCCATTGCCCTCGTCCTCTGGGGAACGGACAATATCAAGACCTATGGGGAGTCCTTAGCTCAAGTGATGTGGTTTGTGGGTGTGAAGCCCCTACCTGATTCCTTAGGCCGGGTGAATAAGCTAGAACTAATTCCCTTAGAAGAACTAGGACATCCCCGCGTGGACGTGGTGGTGAACTGCTCAGGGGTGTTCCGCGATCTGTTTATTAATCAGATGGCCCTGTTAGACCAAGCCGTGAAGATGGCTGCCGAAGCGGATGAGCCATTAGAGATGAACTTTGTCCGTAAGCATGCCCTTAAGCAAGCCGAAGAGATGGGTATCAATCTCCGGCAAGCAGCCACCCGCATCTTTTCCAACGCCTCTGGATCCTACGCTGCTAACGTCAACTTGGCAGTGGAAAACAGCACTTGGGATGAGGAAGCGGAACTACAAGAGATGTACCTAAAGCGCAAGTCTTTTGCCTTCTCTGCTGACTCCCCTGGCGATATGGAGCAGTCCCGAGAAATTTTGGAAGCTTCTCTAAAGACAGTAGATGCCACCTTCCAGAACCTCGACTCCTCTGAGATTAGCCTCACGGATGTCAGCCACTATTTTGACTCTGATCCCACCAAGGTGGTCTCTAGTCTGCGGGATGACAAGAAAAAACCCAATGCCTACGTTGCTGACACCACAACGGCTAATGCCCAGGTGCGCACCCTGTCAGAAACCGTCCGTTTGGATGCTCGCACTAAACTGCTCAACCCCAAGTGGTACGAGGGCATGTTGAGCCATGGCTATGAAGGGGTACGGGAGCTGTCTAAGCGTCTAGTGAATACGATGGGCTGGTCGGCCACGGCGGGCGCGGTGGACAACTGGGTATATGAGGATGTGAACACTACCTTTATCGAAGATGAAGAGATGCGCAACCGTCTTAAGAATCTCAACCCCCACTCTTTCCGCAAGGTGGTGAGCACATTGCTAGAAGTGAATGGCCGAGGTTACTGGGAAACCAGTGAAGAGAACCTGCAAATGCTCCGTGATCTCTATCAGGAAGTGGAAGACAAAATTGAAGGGGTCGAGTAAATCCCGCTTTGATTGAGTTTTGAGTCAGCGCCCTGCCAAGTGGTGGGGGGCTGCTTTTAGAATGGGGGTTATAGATGCTCTTTCCTCCTCCTGCTCGAGGGCAACCCATGACGACTTATACGGTGAATCTAAAACCAGCGCTTGAGTTGACAGACGAACAGTTTTGGCAGATTTGCGTTGCGAACCGGGATCTAAAATTTGAGCGGAGTGCCGCTGGAGAGCTGATTATTATGCCCCCCACAGGTGGAACCACAGGGAACCGCAACAGCCGCTTGAACCAGCAGCTCTGCAACTGGGCTGATCAGGATGGGATGGGTCTCATTTTCGATTCATCGACAGGATTTAAGCTACCCAATGGTGCAGATCGGTCACCCGATGCAGCTTGGGTTCGTCAGGAACGCTGGGATGCATTAACAACGGAGCAACAGGATCGGTTTGTACCGCTGTGTCCTGATTTCGTAGTGGAGATTTTATCGCCTAGTGATCGCTTACAGACCACCCAAGCCAAGATGCAGGAGTATATCGATAATGGCACTCAACTGGGCTGGTTAATCAATCGCAAAGAGCAGCAGGTAGAAATTTACCGACCAGGGCAGACAGTTGAAGTGTTGGATGCACCTCAGTCAGTTGCTGGAGAGCCAGTGCTTCCAGGGTTTAGGCTCAATCTTGGCTCTATTTGGTAACGTGGCATTTTGGGGTTGCGATACTACGATTAGTAACCGCTCCTACAGCCTATACCTGTACCTTAGCGTAATCAGTATGTCATTAAACCCAAGAGTCAAGGTCAAAGGTTGCACTGCTTGAATACTTAGAAAGTCTTTATCTTTCGTGAGTAGCGTGAGCTGATGCTGGAGCGCCACAACCGCAATCCACAAATCATTCTCACTGTAAGGATGGTCGTAAACAACTGATTAGAATGGAACTACCACCAGTTATCTATCGGTTAGTTCTTTCCCTCAAGCCCTCTTATGAATGTTGACTTAAAGCCCGAACAAGAACAATTTGTTCAACAACAGCTTGATAAAGGACGCTTCAGCAACGTCGATGAGCTGATTAGCACCGCCCTCGCCCTCCTTTCTGAGCAAGAACAGCGATTAGAAGCCCTGCATCAACAAATCAAGATTGGCACCGAGCAAATCCAGCAGGGCAAAGTCGTTGATGGCGAAGCTACCTTCGACAGACTCCAAGCCAAAATCAGCCAAATGTCTTACCCCGAGGTATGAACAGCTACTCCCTCTCAGAAAAAGCTGTTCAAGATCTAGATGATATCTGTAACTAGAATCCCGCCGCAGCCAGCAAGCTTTGCGATGCCATCCGCAGCAAATGTCGGCAAGTGGCCCAATACCCGAACATGGGTAAGCCCTACGATCGCTTATCCAAAAATCTACGCGGCTTCAGTGTCGGCAACTACATCGTCTTCTACTACTCCAGACCTGACAGTATTGATATTGCCCGTGTTCTCAGCGGTTACCGTGACTTGGAAGACTTATTCTAACTGGGTCACAAGGTGGGTTATGCAATGACAACATGCATCGTAAACCTTAAACCTACGCTCGCCAGTGCCAACCAGTCTTTGTAAACTACTCTGGCCGCAATACACGAGCAAACGGTTGCTTCCGATATCGTCGGTATACATCAAAATCACTATCTAGCGTTGCAATTGCCGAAATATCCATACGCTCAGCAATCGCCACAAGCGTCAGATCGGCAAAATCACCCGGTAGGTCAGCATACTGAGCATTCAGCTCAGCAATCCGGCAGAAGTCTTGAGGCAGTAACTCTGCACATTCATAAATTTCTTGGGCGACATCCAACAGGAATTCATTTTGCGTTTGCCACTGAGAACTAAGGAGCCACATCACCTCAGTCATACAGCTAGGTGTTGTGAGTAAACGACTGGTACAGGTCTCAAAAAATGAACAGACAGCGGCATGGTGCTGATCGTTCGCACTGTAGTAAGCAAACAGAATTCCACTATCGACCAAAATGATAGGGTGGTAGGTCACGAGTGACGCTTTTGTAAGTGATTTGCGATTGCCTGCTTTCGATTTTCACGCTCTGAGCGGTCAGGTGGTGCATCAGTTAGGGGATATTTTGGGTGCCCTCCTCGTCGCTCTGCAACTGTCTTGCCTAGTTGCAAACTTAGCCAGCGCTCGCGAATGAGTCGCTTAATCAATTCACTGCGATTGGCATCCTTCTCGTGAGCTAATAACTCTGCAAGCTGTTGTTCGGTTTCTTCATTGAGCCTAACAGTTAGCATAGAATAGCCTTTGTACTACTTGTATGACAAGTATAGCAGCGAGTGTAATTCTGTCCCGATTTTGTGGTGGAACTGTTGTCCAAGCTTCAGTGAGACCTTAGTTCCGAGAGTCCTTTCCATCGTTGTTTGTCAGTGAAGTCAGACCTATCGGCTGCCTTCTTGGAGAACGATGCGGTTGCCGCCAGCTCGTTGAGCTTGACGCAGAGACTGTTCTGCTGCAGCGATTAAATTTTCGGGGGCTAATTTCGGGGTTGGCACAATGGTAGCAATACCAAGACTCAGGGTAATCCTGCAATCAGGAGTAGATTGAGGCAATATAGGGCTATCATTCAGCGCCTTGACTCTGAGGCGAATCTTTTTGGCAATACAGGCTGCTTCATCCAGAGAGTTTTTGGGTAGTAGCACAGCAAAGGTATCACCTTGATAGCGGGCCAGCATCCCTTTAGACGATCGCTCAAGATTGGCATGGAGAATCTTAACGACTTGGCTCACGTAGGTGTTGCACGCCAAATCACCATACTGACGCCGAATATTCGCAAAGTCATCCACTTCACATAAAAACAGGGAGAGCGGTTGTCTTTCTTGCCTTAGCCGTTGCCACTCTTTTTCTAATCGTGTTTCAAAGTGAGATCGAAGTGCAACTTGAGACAGGTTTTGATGCATCCAGAAGAACCCAATGCGCTGATAGAGACCTATGGGTTGCAATCGCCGCCGCAGCTGATGGGCAAAGTGATTGATGAACGAACTTTTGGGTTGTGCTGATGGATCGACTAACTCTGTTGGTTCGGACAGATCATCAGAAAAGAAAGGCGGTATGAAAGACACACTAACACTCCGTAGCTCTTGAAGAAGCTGACTTAACAACTACCTCATCATCCAAATTGTGAGTCATTAGCAACTTTGTTTGAGAGTTCCTAGTACCCTTGATCTGTCCCCCTGAATGTTTGGCTATCAGCCAACATGTACTAGCACATTAAGGAAGAACCGATTCTGTGCGTACTTCAATCAATAGAAAATGGATAGTTTTAGTCCAGATGAGATATTTCATCTAAAAATGCAAATCTATCTTAGCGCAAGGATAGATTTATCTTGATCAGGGTTGTGACAAAAATTTTTGATGACTGGCTATTTATCCTTTGCTATAAAAAATACTGCAACTTAAAGCCTACGAGTGCCAGTATTTTAGCAATGTATTATAATGTGATTTATATACTACAATAATTTAAGGTTTTATTTTTATTGATTAAAAATAAAATGCGATTCAGTCACCCAAAAACTTGATCGACCCATGATGCCCAGCAAGCTTGGAGAGCATTCAACTCTAATCGTTAGGCACGCTTACCTGAAACGATGAATGCATTACTAAAGTGATGTATTGATTCTGGATTCTCTGATCAACTTGAATCGTATAGAAGTTGGCTGAAAAACACTACATCCAGCATTTTTGCTCCAGCTGGAGATGCGGCTGGCCGAATCTTTTCAAGGTTTTTGAGTGTCAAAAATAGCCGGATAATTGAGGTGGCAAATATGACAATTTATTTCTATTCTAATAGAGAAAAGCCGTACGGCTGCTTCTCGAATTTTTCCGCTCATGGGTTTACGCTGGATGGTGTTTGGTGGCCCACCAGTGAACATTATTTCCAAGCACAAAAATTTGTAGGCACTCCTCATGCAGACCAAATCCGGCAGGTAAAATTGCCCAAAGATGCGGCTCGTTTAGGGCGGCAACGAACTCGCCCTTTGCGGTCAGACTGGGAACAAGTCAAAGATAATGTGATGCGCAAAGGGGTACGCTGCAAATTTGAGACCCATGCGGACATCCGCGAAACTTTGCTGTCAACTAGAGATGAGGAGTTAGTGGAAAATGCCCCTAGTGATTATTACTGGGGCTGTGGTCAGACTGGGGCTGGAAAAAATATGCTGGGAAAAATCTTGATGGAAGTGCGAGAAGCATTGCGATCGCACAATAGCCGTGCATAAGTTGAGTGAGTTCATGAAATTAGTTCGGTTTGAAGACGCTGCTGCGTTTTGCGATCGCACCCAGTCTTACCTTCTCCGTCATCCGGCTGAACATAATCTTCTACTAGGTATCCAAAGTGCTCTGATGCGGGTGCCAGAAGCGTTTTCTACTCCTCCTGATTTATTGTTGGTGGAATTAGCGGGCGAGATTCAAGCTGTGGGGACTCGAACCCCTCCTTATAATTTTGTGCTGTCGAGGGTACAGGATTTAGACGCTTTAGATATCATTGCGGACTATTTCCACCGCGCGTCGACATCTTTATCCGGTATCAATAGCTTTGTGGGAGAGGCTCAGACCTTTTCTCAGGTCTGGAAAACCCTGACTGGACACTCAAGTACCTTAAAAATGCACCTGCGAATTCACCAGTTGACTCAAGTGCGCGGCCCAGGAACTGCCCAGGGCTATTTGCGGGTGGCAACGAAACGCGATCGCAAACAGCTGTTGCAATGGTCAGAGGCGTTCTCTTTGGAAACCTTTGATGCCCTGGAAACGGATATTGAACGGATTCTGGATTTACAGATTAAACACCAGAACTTGTATGTATGGTGCGATCGCAAACTCGTCTCGATGGTGGTAGGGCGGGTGTCTCAACCAGGAGGAGGCCGCATTGGCCCCGTCTATACGCCCCCAGAATTTCGGCGACGGGGGTATGCGACAACCTGTGTTGCAGCCGTGAGTCAGATGTTGCTCGATCGCGGTGCCCAGCGTTGCTGCCTATTTACCGATATTACGAATCCGACGTCTAACCATATCTATCACACCATTGGGTATGAAGCCGTTTGTGACTGGTATGACTATCGTTTTGCCTAACGAGCTGTTTGAGAGCCTTGGCTTTTAATAGGTTTTTCAATAGGTTGGGTTCTGAATGGCAGTCTGAATGGGTAGATAGCCTATTCATCGGTGTGACAGCATTCGCAATAGCCATGCACGGTGATCTCATAGCTTTTCACCTGCAGCTCTGAACGCAATCCCTGAAAATTGGGTGCCTGGAACTGCTCCCAGGGAATATCTTCGACTTCACCGCAAGCCTGACATCGAAAATGGTGGTGGAGGCCAATATTGGCATCATAGCGACAGACACCTTCCTCCAAGAGCACCTCTCGTACTAATCCCACATCTCTCAGGGCCTGAAGGGTTTTATAGATCGTGGCCTGGGAAGAAGTTGGCGCATTTTGATTTAAATCGCTCAAGAGTTGTTCTGCAGTGGGATGATCAGAACGGGCCAGTAAATCTGCATAGACGGCAAAGCGCTGGGGGGTTACTCTTACCCCTTTGGCCTTTAGGGTTTGGATAATACTATCCGCTTGTTGTTGCATGTATACCTCCTCCAATAGGCCAACCTCCCACGGTTGGGGACATCTGGTTTTCAGCGACCTTAATTTCTAAACTAGCACTCTTAGATACGAGTCGTCCATTTTTAGGATTTACTCATATAACTAAGTAATTATTCTCATTGTTTTATTCTTAAAACAGAATTATTCTGAGGTAAGCACGGGGATTGATCGATACATCTGCAAGAATTTGCAAGCCAATGGAGCGGTCAGTATGGCTAGTATGAAACGCGTACTAATACGGCTTTCAAACCTCAAAACCTTTTTGAGTAAGGCTTTTGGGACTGGCAATCCCCATCTATCTGAGGGGAATGCTGTTCGTTTGCAAAATCTGAAATCTATTCCAACAAACTCATCACAACTGACAGGAGAAGAGTCTATGAGTAGTGCATCCAAGTGCCCCTTTTCGGGCGGAGCCTTGAAGTTCACTGCCGGTAGTGGCACCGCCAACCGGGATTGGTGGCCGAATCAGTTAAACCTACAAATTCTCAGGCAGCATTCTCCCAAGTCCAATCCGATGGACAAGGCGTTCAACTACGCTGAAGCCTTCAAAAGTCTTGACTTAGCTGCCGTTAAGCAAGATATTTTCGACTTGATGAAAAGCTCTCAGGACTGGTGGCCTGCTGACTATGGTCACTATGGCCCCCTCTTTATTCGCATGGCCTGGCACAGTGCTGGCACCTATCGGATTGGTGATGGTCGTGGAGGAGCAGGGACGGGCAACCAACGGTTTGCTCCGATCAATAGTTGGCCTGATAATGCCAACCTCGACAAAGCCCGCATGTTGCTATGGCCGATCAAGCAAAAATATGGCGCTAAAATCTCTTGGGCGGACCTGATGATCCTGGCGGGTAACTGCGCTCTGGAATCTATGGGATTTAAAACCTTTGGTTTCGCTGGGGGCCGCGAAGATATTTGGGAACCGGAAGAAGACACCTACTGGGGGGCTGAAACAGAATGGCTGGGTGACCAGCGCTACACCGGAGACCGGGACCTCGAGGCTCACTTAGGTGCAGTGCAGATGGGGCTGATCTATGTGAATCCAGAAGGCCCCAATGGTCATCCTGATCCGGTGGCTTCAGGCCGAGATATTCGCGAAACCTTCGGGCGCATGGCCATGAACGATGAAGAGACGGTGGCCCTAACAGCAGGCGGACATACCTTTGGTAAATGTCATGGCGCTGGGGATGATGCTCACGTTGGCCCGGAACCGGAAGGCGCTAGTATTGTGGATCAAGGTCTGGGTTGGAAGAGCAGTTTTGGCACGGGCAAAGGCGTTCATGCGATCACCAGCGGCATCGAAGGGGCCTGGACGACCAATCCCACCCAATGGGACAACAACTATTTTGAAAATTTATTCGGCTATGAGTGGGAACTCACCAAAAGTCCTGCCGGGGCCAATCAGTGGGTGCCCCAAGGGGGCGCAGGTGCGAATACCGTGCCGGATGCCCACGATCCATCCCGACGCCATGCGCCGATTATGACCACCGCCGATATGGCGATGCGGATGGACCCCACCTATAGTCCCATTTCCCGGCGATTCCTCGATAACCCAGACCAGTTTGCGGATGCCTTTGCGAGAGCCTGGTTTAAGTTGACCCATCGGGATATGGGACCTCGCTCCCGCTATTTGGGGCCGGAGGTGCCGGAGGAAGAACTGATTTGGCAAGATCCAGTGCCTGCGGTTGATCATGAGCTAATTAATGAGCAGGATATCGCTACTTTGAAGAGCCAAATTCTGGCGACGAATCTAACGGTGTCTCAACTGGTGTCCACCGCTTGGGCTTCGGCTGCGACTTATCGGGACTCGGATAAGCGGGGTGGGGCGAACGGTGCCCGGATTCGTCTGGCCCCCCAGAGGGATTGGGAAGTCAATCAACCGGCTCAATTGGCCACGGTGCTCCAGACGTTGGAGGCCATTCAAACCACCTTCAACCATGCTCAGATTGGGGGCAAGCAAGTATCTCTAGCAGACCTGATTGTCCTCGGGGGCTGTGCGGGGGTTGAGCAAGCAGCAAAAAATGCCGGTTGGTACGACATCAAAGTTCCTTTTAAGCCTGGACGCACGGATGCAACGCAGGCCCAAACCGATGTGACTTCCTTTGCCGTGCTGGAACCCAGAGCAGATGGGTTCCGCAATTACCTCAAAGGCCGCTATCCTGTTTCTGCAGAAGAACTGCTGGTGGATAAGGCTCAGCTGTTGACGTTAACGGCACCTGAAATGACAGTACTGGTCGGTGGTCTGCGGGTGTTGAATGCCAATGTGGGTCAGGCCCAGCATGGTGTGTTTACCCACCGACCTGAAAGTCTCACGAATGATTTCTTCTTGAACCTGCTGGATATGGGCGTGACTTGGGCGGCGACGTCGGAAGCTGAAGAGGTGTTTGAAGGACGCGATCGCAAAACCGGTGCCCTCAAGTGGACTGGAACCCGTGTGGATTTGATTTTTGGTTCCAACTCTCAACTCCGAGCCTTGGCAGAGGTCTATGGATGCGAAGACTCGCAGCAACGCTTTGTCCAAGACTTTGTGGCGGCCTGGGATAAGGTGATGAACCTCGATCGCTTTGACCTAGCTTAGTCTCGGGTTAAATACCGCGATTTCGATTTGGTAGTCCTGTAGATTGCCCCCGGCCTATAGGGCTACTAAATGTAAATGTATTGATGCTCCGGTGTATTTGCTACATATCGCTGAGATAGCAAACTCAAAACTTCGTGAGCATTCCAGTGAAATCTACAGACCTTGCCATGGACTGAGACGAATCCGGCCACCGTCAACGAGCAAGTCTTCTCCTGTAATGTATGAAGCATCCTCACTAGCGAGAAATAAGGCCACCTTGGCAATCTTCTTGGGTTGCCCCAATCGCTGCATGGGAATTTCGTTCTGGAGCGCTGCGATCATCTTCTGATCGAATTCCCCCGTCATCTCGGTATCAATCACACCCGGACTAATGGCGTTGACGCGGATATTGCGCGATATTAGTATGCCAGCCTTTGCCAAGTGGATCTCAATCTGGGCATTATCAATACTCAGGTCAGGACGCTTAGTTTTCTCACATGGAGGGCATGTAAATGTCAGTAATTGTCGACGCAATTAAGCGAATTTCAGTTATCGCAGAGCAAAGAAATTGGCCAAATATCCCTGGAGAATTTCTCTACACTTGTGAGCCTTATCCACCATGCAAAAGAGTTATTCCTGAAGATCTAAGTGAAGAACAGCTTGAATTAGTCGACAATTACTGTAATTCCAAACCTAAATTAACCCTTAGCGAAATTGAAGAGTTAGCTGCTCCATATCGTTTTAGCCTTCCTCAAGAAATTTATGACTTATACCAAATTGGGAATGGCTGCCTGCCAATTGGGGATGCCAAGAATAAGAATTGGGATTCAGTGTATAACTACTGTTATTTCCCCAGCATGGCGAACCCTTTGTGGACCCTCGCTGATGCTATGAGTGCTTATCGAAGTCTACTTTTAGAGTTCAACCCTGAATTATTGCCTCTCTGTTCTTATGGAGAGGACAAAACCTTATATATGCTCGGCAGCAAAAAGTTTCAAGAGACAGTTCCCTTGATTTGGATATATGACCACTCTATATCTGATGATATTGCAAGCATGGAGGTGCTTTGGCCAAGCCTGACAAATATGATGCTTGCTTATGCTGAACGTTCAGAGTCTCTGTGTGATGGAAGCCTAACAGAAAATAAAGAAAAAATAATATACCAAAAATATAGTAGTGGAAACGAACTGGGATGGTATGAATTTTCGATTGTACGTTAGTAAAAGTATGGGATAGTATGCTCAATCTGATTACTTCCCAAGACAATTAGTAGTTTTCCTCAAATAAAACGAGCGTTTTTTGAGTTTTCCGTTTTTCATCATCAGCAATTATGCAGCTCGTTGGTTCGCAGAATTATTTAAATTCCAAGAAACAGAAGCTAACCTAACGGAACAGAAGCACTGGCACTTGCACACTTCTCAAGAGCTGAACCGTGGTACTACCGATCACAAGGTGGCGAATGCGGCGATGGCCATAGGCCCCCATCAGCAACAGACTGATTTGGTGTTGTTCGATATAGTCAGCTATTACCTTTTCAGGCGCTCCTGCAGAGAGGGTGGTCGATACCGTCAGTCCCGCCTGTTGCAGAGTCTCTTCGGCATCGGCTAACTCTTGCGATCGCACCGCATCGGACTCTCTCTTGGCCACCGTCAGTAGATGAATCTCCAGCTCCTTAAACCCAGGGGCGCTGTCCACTAAGAAATTCAAGACCCGCTTCCCCGTGGGGCTGCCGTCATACGCCACCAGCAGCCGTTCAATCGGCGCAAAGGTTTGGGGGGTGACCAGGCAAGGCTTGGCACTGCTGCGAACAATCCGATCGACATTGGCCCCTAGGTGACCTGAGGCAAACTCTGCTGCTTCTCCCCGTTTACCCAAGACAATCAGGTCAGATTCGGCCTCAAAATCATGGAAGCAGTCTACTAGAAAGCCCGTGGGGTTAAGCAGTTCTAGGTTACTGAGGCCTTCTGCCTTGAGAACTTGCTCTGCATTTTGCAAAATCAACTTGGCCCGTTGTTTGTTGAGTTTAGCTTTTTCATGCTCTAAGTTCACCAACTCGTTTAAGAGCTGCTCGGATGCTCCCAGGCCAATACTGCCGCTCAAATTGCCGGTAGAAACCACCTTTTGGCGAATATCGCTAACAAACAGAACTTTCATTTGAGCCTGAAATTGGTGGGCAAACCAGGCTCCATATTTATAAATGCCATCTGCAAAAGCAGACCCATCGGAGCAGAGAAGAATGGTTTTCATACAGGTGATTTCCCTAAAGGATGGCGGGCAGGTGTAGCACTAAGACGGGTCGCTGGAAACAAGTTCCTCGTCTGTAGCAAGACGATTGAGGAGAGTGGAGCTGGCTTCATTCAGGCCCACCACATTGACTTCGACCCCTTGACGACGAAACTTCTGAACGGCTTTATCGAGCATTTCTACCGCCCCTTGGTCCCAGAGGTGAGCATGGGTCAGGTCAATCGTGACCTGCTCGACAAGTTCGACAAAGTTAAAGGAGGCCATAAATTCATCCCGAGACAGAAAGAAAATCTGCCCAGACACTTTATAGACCCGGTGAGCCCCCTCGTCCAGCATCACCTGATCCACCAATACTAACTGGGCGATCTTGCGGGAGAAAAACACCGTACTCATAACGATGCCTGTGGCGACTCCAAGGGCAAAGTTGCGGGTGAAGATAATTACAAACATCGTCGTCAGCATGACCACAACTTCACTGCGAGGAACCCGAGGAATATTGGTGAAAGATGACCAGCGGAAGGTACCAATGGACACCATAATCATCACTGCTACCAGAGCGGCCATGGGCATCTGCCTCACCCAGTCCTGTAAGAACAGAATCGCCATCAGCAAAAAGATGCCCGCCGCCAGACTAGACAGACGACCTCGCCCCCCAGACTGGACGTTAATGACCGACTGACCAATCATGCCGCATCCCGCCATACCGCCAAAGAAGGCCGTCACCATATTGGCGATCCCTTGGCCTTTGGCCTCTTGGTTCTTGTCGCTAGGAGTGTCGGTCAAATCGTCCACTAAAGAGGCAGTGAGGAAAGACGCCAACAGTCCGACAATGGCGAGGGTTAGAGAATAGGGCAGGATAATATTGAAAGTCTCAAGGTTGAAAGGGACTTGAGGTAAGGCAAAGAGGGGCGGTGTTGTAGGTAGCTCACCCATGTCGCCTACGGTAGGCACGTCTAAACGCAGGGCAATGGCCGCAATGGTCATCACTGCTAAGGCGACCAGGGGCGATGGTACCGCTTTAGTAAAGCGCGGCAGGATATAGATAATCCCCAAAGACAGCACGGTAAGGACATAAACCGTGGGAGGCACGTTTGTAAGCTGGGGAAGCTGGGCCATAAAAATCAAGACGGCTAGGGCATTGATATAGCCGATCATGACCGCTCGGGGCACAAATTTCATTTGGCGACCCAGTTGGAGTATGCCAAAGATGACCTGGAAAATGCCGGTCAAAAAAGTGGCGGCCAGCAGATATTGCAGGCCATGCTCTTTGACTAAATCCACCATTAATAGGGCCATAGCGCCGGTGGCGGCTGAGATAGAACCGGGTCGTCCGCCCAGGAACGAGGTAATCACGGCAATGATAAAGGAGGCATAGAGCCCGACCTTAGGATCTACCCCAGCAATAATCGAAAAGGCGATGGCTTCAGGAATCAGTGCTAGTCCGACCACGGCCCCGGACAGTAGGTCGGCCTTGGGATTAACCAACCACTCCCGTTTAAAAGCACGAAAATTGAGGGAGCGGACGTTGAGATTGGGAATGTTCAAGGGGTCTCCTTAAGCCTGACAATGAAAATCTGGGTGAATGGGGTAGAGATTGGTCAGCCTTGGCTGCCAATAGGATGTTGATGCAACTTCTTAACCAGGACGATAGACAGGGTGGACGGGGAACGCACTGCCCTCTCAGCCGGATGCTAGTTCTTAAAAATCTCCAACTGCTTAAAGGGCCGATTCTTGGTCCCTCTTTGAATAAGATGAGCTATCTGCCTATATTTGTGAGGGTGTCTGAGATGGCCACCTATCGTGGGTGAGTAGATTTGCTTAACATTTTTTTAATATATGCCTATCTAAAGGCAAATCGGCAGCAGTGTCTAGGGGCAAAAAAGAGAGGAGATCACAATTAATCTGTGTAGCTTGAGCGAGGCAAGGTAATTGAAGGAAACCTTATGGCGATTGCCTTCCTGCTGTACCCTTACAAATATTGATTGTTTGCCCTTGGACTGCAGCGATATGAAACGATTTTTACTCCCTAGCCTGTTGGGACTATTGCTTGTCGCTTGTTCAGCGCCAGAAAGTACCACACCTCAGCAACAGCCTTTTGTTGCTGGTGCTATTCCTGACCAAGACCCTGAAAAGCTCCAGCGTCTTTACAGTAAGTTAGCCACTTATTTAGAAGCCGAACTAGAAGTTCCGGTGACCTATAAGCCGGTTAATAATTACGCAGCTGCGGTCACCGCTTTTCGCGTAGGGGATTTAGATATGGTCTGGTTTGGGGGGCTGACTGGAGTTCAGGCCCGCTTGCAGGTTCCCAAGGCCCAAGCGATTGCCCAGCGGGAAATTGACGCCAAGTTTACCAGTGTCTTTATCGCCAATAAATCGAGTGGAATTCAACCTTTTGAAGCAGTTGACGGGCTACAAGCCCTGAAAGGTCGGACCCTCACCTTTGGTAGTGAATCCTCCACCTCCGGGCGACTGATGCCCCAATACTTTATGCAGGAAGTCGATCTCACTCTTAAAGATCTGAAAGGCAATGTGGGGTTCTCGGGATCCCACGATACGACGATTAAAGTGGTGGAAGCGGGCACCTATGAAGTGGGAGCCTTAAATTCCCAAGTCTGGAAGGATCGAGTAGCGGAAGGCAAGGTGGATTTAGAGAAAGTCCAGGTGATTTGGGAAACACCGTCTTATTTTGACTATCATTGGGTGATCAATCCCCAGGTGAGTGAACGCTACGGCCCTGAGTTTATTCCTAAAGTGCAGGCGGCCCTACTCAAGCTTGACCCCGCTGTCCCCGAGCAAGCAGAAATTTTGGACCTTTTTGGGGGGAGTTCGTTTATCAAGACCGATAATAGTAACTATGCTCAAATTGAAGCGATTGGCCGCCAAATCGGCAAGATCAAATAGCATTCTGGCTCTCCACCAAGTCAGTCATCGGTTTGGGGACGTGACTGCCCTCGCCGATGTCAATTTTGCGATTTATCCCGGTCAAATTGTCGCGTTAATTGGCTCCAGCGGTGCGGGCAAAAGCACTCTTTTACAGTTACTGAATGGCACCCTGCAGCCCACAGCAGGTGAAGTATGGGCTATGGGCCAACCTTGGCAGGCCCGGTCTGCCCGGCGAATTCAACGCCAAATTGGCACCATTTACCAGCAGTTCCATTTGGTGCCCTCTTTGCGAGTGATCCATAATGTCAATGCGGGACACCTGGGTCGTTGGCCTTTTTGGAAGGCGGCAGCTTCCTTGGTGTGGCCTCTGGACGTGGAGACCGCCCAAGCCGCCCTAGTCCAGGTGGGCATTCCTGATAAGCTCTATGCTCGCACCGATCGTCTCTCTGGCGGCCAGCAGCAGCGAGTCGCCATTGCTAGAGTCTTGGTACAAGATCCAGCGATTATGCTGGCTGACGAACCCATTGCCAGTCTGGATCCAGAACGCAGCCATGACATTATGCGGCTGCTGAGTCGCCTCGTGCGGGAGCGAGGCAAGACATTGGTAGTGAGTTTGCATGGGGTGGAGTATGCGCAGCAGTATTGCGATCGCATTATCGGTCTCAAGCAAGGTCAACTGCTCTTTGACATGCCAGCCCAAAAGGTAACGCCCCCCATGCTCAAACAGCTTTATCATTGTGAAAGTGGTTAAAACAATTGCCCCACAGGTGATTACCAGTTACCGTTCTAAGAGCGTCCGTTCCGCTGTCATTTCACTGGATGTGACGACCATACGTTCAATCAGGGCCGAGCTAATCAGCTGAGAGAATTCTTCATCGGGAATGTCGAGATGTTCCTGAAGCGATGTTTCGTCAGTCCATTTCTCTGTGAGGATCAGCTCTGTTGGGTCTTCGAGATTCTGCGAGAAGATATATTCGATATTACCGTTGTCTGTACGACTTTTCCGGGCACGACGAATAAGCGCGTCTTTGACCCTAGACAGCTCTTCGGAGGATTGAACTTTGATCTTGCCAGTAATAATGATCATAGTGTTTTTCTAGAATGTTACTCCCTTCCCACTGTAGGTTCGCAGGCAAAGTAGAAAGTCGTCATCTGAGCCTTGACCTAAAAAAGTGAATACCGTTCAGTTCAGTTAAGCACTGGCTCATGTCCTCGATGATGGCAAAAACAGCGATAGGATTCGGCTAGAGTCGATTTAAGATTTCTGTGGGGGAGTAAATCAGGAGCTTGCTATCAATGAAGTCCTTTGGATCACGAGTAACGATGCCATCCAGTTGATTGAGAACTGCACAAGCAAGTTGAATACTATCTTCAAAATCTTTTAGTCCAAGACTGAGAGCAGTTTTGACGGTCTGGCGATCAACAGCACAAAATTGGAGGCCGATTAGGAGTCGATTAACAGCATTAATGGCGACTTCGCGACCTTCCGTTTTACGAATGATATAGAAAATATTGGTGATGGTCGTTGCGGCGATATAGCCCGCTAAATTGCCTAATTCAATTTGCTCGAAGAGAGCAATAGCAGTCTCAACAAAGGGATCTCGTTCTAAAAGTAAATCTAGAACAACATTGGTATCGATGAGAACTTTCACGCGAAGGCTTACTGATATTTTTGAGTTAGGTAATCTGTGTATTCTGCTTGCAATTCAGGATCACTAGGAGCTGCTTCAGGACGCTTGGCGATGCCCCGCAGTCCGGTAAGTGTCCCAGGCGGGATAGTCTGCGAGTGAGAGATATTGCGCTGTTTTTGATGGAGGAATTCGGCAAAATTGAGAACTTCGTTGACTTGGCTTTCTGGGAGAGCTTGAATAAGCTCGTAGAGCTTTTCTGCGGCTGTCATAATGCTCGGAAGATAGACGGGGTAGTACTACTATTATGGCTAAATCTTACGTTTGAAAAACTGGTACTGGAAAGTAGCCACAGAGCGATGATTCCACTCAATCAATCTCGAACCACTCAACTTGCCCAAGACAGAGATAGTTAGTCACCGAATACCAAGCTGAGCCGAGCCTTGAGTAGGGCAAATTTCTACGGACGTTGTTTGATAAATTTCATCTCTCCTTTGAAGTCTCCATCTGATTCAACGCCAACGGGAATCCAATTGAGATGTAGATAGAAACCATAGGCTCTGAAACTAGGGTTATTGCCTGTGACTAACCAAATCTCTTCCATCTCCTTGGACCAAAACCAAGTTTCAGTTACTTGCATTAGTGCCCGTCCTGCTCCCCGTCCTTCAAAAGCCGGAAGAACAAAAATGCCAAATATTGTTTTTTCTGTGGCACTGGCAATGGAGAAGCCAATCGCTTGATCATCCATCTCAGCAATCCATGCACGACAGTCCGTCTCTAACATTTTGGTCACTGACTCTGGTGTAATACCCAGTTCAGCAATCTCTTCTCGGGATTGATAATTTTCGACAACGCTAGTTCGGATTTCAAACAGTGTCTCGACATCCTGCGGTTGAGCAATGCGGATATTCATGGTGTCTGGCCTGGTTCTTGTTTTAGCTCCGAAATATACTCACCAAGTAGACCAATCAACTATTCAAATCTCTACAGACCAATTGGTTCCCCAAACCTTTTAGGTTCTCAACTTGATAAGAGTAACCTCTGCCAAGCCAGTTATATGGTAGCGGGTTGCTTGCTAATGGATTGTGCACAACCATAAAGTCGCAACCACTTCTACTCAAATCTGGTTGCCCAACATTCGGATGATTTAGGTCATCTGCCCAGGTA
>NZ_JANQOY010000202.1 GCF_028285565.1 Acaryochloris sp. IP29b_bin.148 | reverse complement strand
GACCATAACAGTGCGAGAACGTTTTTGCACCAGTTTCTCGACACCCGGATTGACCAATATGGCACCTACCAAGATGCCATTGATGCCCACCAGTCCTGTTTGTTTCATTCCGTGTTGACTCCGGTCTTAAATATTGGCTTGTTGCATCCAGACGAAATCCTGCAAGCGACGCTAGCACGACATGCCGATCGACCGATTCCGCTTAACTCGCTCGAAGGGTTTATTCGCCAAATCATTGGCTGGCGGGAATATGTGCGAGGGGTTTATCTCCTCAAAGGTCGAACCCAAAGAACCACTAATTTTTTCCAGCATCAGCGTTCCATTCCTGAGTCATTCTGGACTGCGCATACGGGCCTTTTACCCTTTGATGTTGTGATGCAGCGAGTATTGCACAGTGGCTATGCCAATCATATTGAACGGTTAATGGTGTTTAACAACTTATTTTTGCTGTGTGAGTTTGACCCCCATCAGGTTTACCATTGGTTTTCAGCCCTGTTTATTGACGCCTTTGATTGGGTGATGGTCCCCAATGTCTATGGCATGGGGCAGTACGCAGACGGAGGGCTGATGATTACTAAACCCTATATCAGTTCGTCCAACTACCTGCGCAAAATGAGTTATTTCAAAGCAGGCGATTGGAGCACGATTTGGGATGCGCTCTATTGGCGGTTTATGCATCAACACCGCCCCCTATTTGAACGCAATCCCCGGACTCGGATGACAGTCAGCCACCTGGATCGCATGGGCCAAAGCAAGCTAGACCAGCATTTACAAATGTCCGAGGCCTTTCTGAGCGATCTCTAGCGGCGCAGGTCTTCAGCAATGAGCTGCGATTTGTGGCGCTTGACGAGGCGGATAGGTTAAGGCGGCCAACACTAACATGAATAGCTCAAAGATCAATTTCACGCTGTGGGTAATAGCCGTCTTCAGGATGACCAGGCAGCCCATAAGGAGAAGCTTAAGCAGCACCAGTCCTGTCTGGGCCACAGCGGGGGCCTTGAAGGTGATCAGTTTGCCCGGCAAATACACAAAGAGGGAGAGCACCAGCACATTGACAATCAAGAGTCCTAACAGCAGGTAACTACCAATGCCTGCTAACGAGAGCCCTTTTGCAGAGACGGCAACAGTTTTATCAAGGCCGCCAATACCCCCACCATACTTAGGGGGGCTAACCAACGGGGTAGGCTAATGCCCCGAATAAATTGTTCCAGCAGATGAAACCCCTTGTTCAGAACAACGGAAAACAGTTCATCTTCGCGCTCAAACATCATTGACCCTCACAGACGTTGTGGCTATGATAGTCACCCTTGAGAAAATGTCAATATTTCGGGTAGACAAATTCTGAATTTAGACCTGCAAAATCACTCTTGATCACAAAAATGCGGCGAAAAACTTTTTTCAGAGTTATTTTGGTGAAGGAGCTAGGGGATTTTGGAGTAGAGCATGGCGAATCGAGAGCATCTGAATCGGCTGAACCAAGGTGTGAGAGCCTGGAATCAGTGGAGAGATGCTAATCCCAACATTCGTCCTGATTTGCAGTTGGCCAACTTAAATGGGAAGAATTTAAGCAAGATCAACCTCAGCAGAGCCGATCTCAGCGGTGCGGATCTGAGTGGAACGGAGTTGAGGCAAGCTCACTTAATTGGCACGAATCTGAGTCGAGCCTTTATGCGTTGGGCCGATCTCAGTCGAGCAACCTTGCGCGGTGCCTATCTGTGGGGTGCAGACTTGAGTGGGACCACCCTCGAACAGGTGGATTTGAGCTATGCCAAACTACGGGGGGCGACCCTGCGCTGGGCTGACCTCAGTTTTGCCAGATTGACACAGGCCAATCTGCGCGGTGCAACGTTGAGTGGGGCCACGCTCTGCCGGTCTATTTTGCGGAGAGCCGATTGTACTTGGACCGAGCTGCGCTGGGCTGATATGCGAGGCGCTAACTTGTATGAAACGGATTTGCGCTGGGCCGATATGCGAGGGACCGACCTTAAGCATTCTTCCTTAGATGCTGTGATTGCGATCGCAACCGACTTTACCGGGGCAACCTTTACCGGGGCCAGCATTGAAAACTGGAAAATTAGCAACGACACCAAACTAGAGGACGTAGAGTGTGGCTACATCTATCTGAAATCTGCCCAGCGAGGCCGACATCCCTTATCCGGGGATTTTATCCCGGGTGAATTTAGAAACCTGGTGCAAAAGTCTTGGAAAACCATTGATTTAATCTTTGTGGATGGGATTGATTGGCTGGCCTTTGTGGCGGCCTTCCAATCTCTGAATACGGAGTTCAGTCAGGATGACATCAATATTCAGGCCCTTGAGAAGAAAGCGGGTGGAGTTTTTGTGATTCGCCTAGAGGTTTCAGGTGATGCCAACCATGAAATGATTGAAGCACAGGCTAAGCAGTATTATCTTGCCCAGCTGAAGGCCATTGAGCGCCGATATAAATCCCAGCTCAATGCAACGGATGTCGAGCTGAAGCTGTATCGCCAGAAAAGTGCGGAGATCAAGGAGATTACCAAGCTCTTAGCCGTGAGACCGATTAAACTCCAGCAACAATCGCCGCTAAAACATCGATCCAACTTGCGAATGACCTCTTAAATCTAGGAGGGTTCGCAGTACCTCCACTGAGCCCCATCCTGGAGGCCCTCCAAATCGGAGGCAATCATAGATGTTCGGGCTTCATTCGCCTCCAGAATGACCACTCCGAATCCTTCCATATCCCCTGTGGCCGGAATATTCGGCATCATCAACAAATCCGAGGCATTGTAAGCAGAGCTTAACCTCAATCCCCCTCTACTCTTAATCTTGGTTCGATATTCGTGGAAGTAGACTGATTGCCCTAGCACGAATATCCTCCCCTATGAAAGTTGCGATTATTACCTCTGGTTTCTTACCCGTCATCGATGGTGTAACCGTCAGTGGTTTGCATCGCTTACAAAAGCTCAGTGACTGGGGCCATCAGGTCAAATTATTTTGTCCTGACTATAGTGCCTTAGCGAGTGTCTATCCCAACTGGCAGGATTATACGGGCCATATTCTTCCGAATGTTGAGGTGATCAACCTCCCCAGCAGTGCTTTTATGGGGTTAGATTTTGAGCGCAATGTCAATTGGCGAGCCCGCAAACACCTAAGAGACACCCTAGAAACCTTTCAGCCCGACCTGATTCATGTGGATGAGCCTGAGCGGTTGTCCGTTGGCCTATGGCAAATCCCTGGTATACAGTATGCACAACGAGCTGGCATTCCCTGTCTGGGCTTTTTTCGAACAAACTTTCTTGAGTATGCAGAGGATTATTTTGACTGGCCGCCGCGTGCGATCGCATATCTCAAACACTGCTTTACCCTGCTTTTGCGCCGCGTGTATAACGCCTACGATCGCACGCTTGTCACCAGTCCGATCACGAAAAACAAAATTATCAACCTGGGCATTAACAACGTCCACTACGCCAACTTAGTGGGGTTCGACGCGGACACCTTTAGCCCTCACCTGCGGCAAGCGAACTATTTTGCCCACACCTACGACCTCCCGCAGGTTGATCGCCAAGTCAAACTGGTGTTTGTTGGGCGATTAACTCCTGACAAAGGCTGGGGATTTACCTTCAAAGCCCTGCAAGTCCTCTTTAATACGGTCAATCCCGATCAAGTGGCGGTATTAATTGCCGGGGATGGCTCCATGCGAGCTGAGATTGGCCAACAGTTGAGCCAGCTCACTCCCCACGTCCATCTGCTGGGTCGGGTTGCGCCGGAACAGGTGCCGACCCTGCTTGCCAATAGCGATATTCACGTGACTGCCTCGGAGAAAGAAGCGAGAGGGCTAACGGTCTTAGAAGCCTTTGCCTCTGGGATTCCCGTTATTGCCCCTCGGGCAGGCGGGGTGGTGGAAAATATTGTGGAGGGGTGGAATGGCTACCTCTATACTCCCCAATCCACTGAAGATTTTGCTCATAAACTACAGCAGCTGATCGAAAATCCTCGCCTTCGTCAGCATATGGGTGAACGGGCCCAGGCGAGTCTGGACCAATACAGTTGGGATAACACGATCCAGACCCTCGTTTCTCTGTGGCAAGACGCGATTTACCAGCGTCAACCTGCTCCTCTTCAACCCCGCCGCCCGCTAGTGACCCTAGCTAAGCCAGCCACCGATGCTCAGTCTTAAGGTCGGCTGGCGAGCCAGTCACTGGTAATACGGATGGATAGACTGAGGGGGTCGGTCATGGGTGGGGCTTAGGCGGGGTTGGTTAGAATAGTCTAGAACAGTGCGTTGATTCTCATGCAAACCACTACGCTTTATGACAGAGACTTTTACGCTTGGACTCTTCGCCAAGTAGAGCTGCTGCAAACCCAGCAGTGGGAGCAAGTGGATGTCGAAAACTTGATCGAGGAGATTGATTCGTTGGGGAAGCAGGAACGGCGGGAGCTGTGCAACCGATTAGGTATACTGCTCGGACATCTGCTTAAGTGGCACTATCAGCCAGAGGCTCGATCTAAAAGCTGGTTTTACACGATCAAAGAGCAGCGAATCAGAATTGTCCGCCACTTAAAGGATAACCCTAGCCTCAAGCCCTACCTGAAGGATGCGATCTCGATTGGCTATGAAGATGGGCTACTACTTTTTGGCAAAGAAACTCCCCTTGATCCGAAGCAGCTCCCTCAATCCTGCCCTTTTTCTGCAGCTCAGATCTTTGATGAACCTGTGGAATTAGAGTTGTGACCTCAAGGCAATGGGGACGCTCACCTTCTCTGCTGCAATTAACGCCTAGAAGCTTTTAGTCAGATCGGGTTTCCTTAGCTTGTTCGCGAATCACTTCGCTCCAGTTATCATCTTTGATCGCCGACTCCAAATTCTGACGCCGTTCTGCTTCACTTTGGGGTTGAGTATTGCCAGCCACACCTAGCGCCATCGCCTTTTGCAACTTCACCTTCTTTTCTTCATAGGCTTGCCGTTCCTGAGCCGACATCGCTTGAACGGCTGCATCTTTCACCGTGCCAGCCCATTGACCATCCCCGGTATTTCCGGGTGGGGGACTGGGGAAAGCGGCGATCCATTCATCCCTTAACTGCTCCATTTCAGCCCGCTTGGGAAATTTAAAAGGCTGAACTTTCACTTGGGCACAAATCTCTTCACCGTGCTGAGAAATGTGGCTCTTTAAGGAGAGGGAAACATTGCGGGAATAGTTGACGTATTGGGGATTGCCTGCTTGATCAAAGACTGCATAAACGCCTGCAATCTTGGCATCGCCAGCGGCTTCACACCAAGTAGAGACAAGAATAGGGGTATCAGTGGCTTGATCTGGGGTTGGGGGGGCTGCGGTCTCTGCCGTATGCTCGTCATCCGAACTATAAAGAAACTCATGCAGCCCTTGATGAGCTTGTGGTACATTCTGGTGCTCGATCGCATTCGGATTTTCGATACCCACAGGTTTATCTCCCTTGCCGACATGCCCTTATTATCAGTCATCGCGATCCCTTGGCCGGAAAATTTCGCCAAACTTGTCAAAGCTTGGTCACTTCTCCCATCTCCGATATAGATACCTATTCTGGTTTAAAGCCACAGTGGCTGCGCTGGATCAAAACGCGAGCCTCTCAAAGCACCGATTGACGACTGCCTAGCTGGGCAAGCTCAAGATATTGGACACCGGAGAACCCGGAGGCCGATGATAATCCTCTGCATTCAAAGATTGCACCAGATCGGCAAAGGTTAGGTGAAAACATTCCAACCCGCCGCACAGCCAATCGATATAGTCTGGCCATTGGTCGGTCGCCGCGATATCCACCTCTGTCAGAGAGCAGTATATGACACATTCCGAGGACAGGTTCTCCCACATTAGGGAAAATCCTAGTTCTGATTCAATCCACGCTTGCTGCGCCACCAATAATTCATAATGGGCCTGCGCATCTTCATCAAATAACCGCAATTCAATTGCTAAGGATGCGTGACTCTGATCGAGATGGGCGGAGAGTAAAAATCCAGCTCGGCCAATGGCAAAATCGATATGGTCTTCTGGGGGCGGAGCTACCGCTTTGACGACACTGCCCCGCTGTTCTAGCTGATCACATAGTTCGGTCCAAAAGGCTAATTGCTGTGCTTGTGTCTCGGTTAGGGGTTCTGGTTCAGGGTCGGAAGAGGATTCTATTTGGTGTTCGAGCTGGCTTTCTAGATCCAGTTGGGTGGTATCCGGTGGGGGTGCTTCTGGTGAGGCCTTTGCAGGTGAAACTAGATTAAACTGAGCGGCCATCGCGGTTTTGCCAATTTGCCATAACTCTATTTCCACCCCTAAAAATTGCAGCGAGGGTTGAGCATGTTGATTCAGCCAATTCAGTAGCTTCAGGTGTTCGGCAGAAAACTGACTGGCAATCCAAATAATGCCCACCGCATTAATATCGGCCCCTTCTGTGAGCAATTGACCAAAATGTTGTTCATCGGTGGGACAAAGCTGACTACCAATTAGAATCCAGTTTTTGGTTCCGGTCTGCCGACAGAGCAAATCCGCTTGGCGATCGCACATTTGCTGCGCATCTAAAACCACTTCCAAGGGCAGATCAATGGCCTCGCCCAACAGCTGGATATTCTCTTCCTGGCAGAGCCAGGGCGCAAAATCCTCGGTGGCGGACTGCCAATATTGGGTGACATCGACTTTCTCTAGACGACCCAAATTGGGCTTGGAGGAGTGCTTGGGAGACATGGGTGCGATCGCTCTAAGGATTTATCCTCCCCTACCGTCAAATCACATCAAGGAGGAAACGGGCTTAATATTCAATAGCTTAACGGTTATAGAGTCCAGCAGATCAGCTAAATCAACTGCAATGTTTAACTTGGGGGCATACCTAAAAATACGGTACCAATGCCCCATCCCTGGTGTACATTCTAGAAATAGCTTTTGTCCCCTCTAAACCGTGCTAAGCGATGCAGCCAGGACAACCCCATATAGCTATTTTTGAGTCACTTCACCTAGGGCTTCTTGCAGAATGTCATCGCTGACACCATGTCGCTTCAAGCTGGCAATTAAGGCAGAGACGGTATCTCCTTCAAAGCGTTCTAAGTCAGCCCGAAGCCCTTGTCCAATATAAGCACGGGCCAAGGGTTGATACCCCGAAAACCCAAGTAACGGTGCAATTCTTTTCAGGTCTTCAATCACATCTTCAGGCATCCGCATTGTGATGGTTGTCATGGGACGGTTTCTATCTAATCGCTTTTTTAATGCTTCAGTTTTCATTTAGTACAGGACAAAACTTTTGTAAGCTAGCTGAAGGAAGAGTTTTAAGTAGGGCATGACTCCTCACAACTAGATCCGATGCTCATGCTGTTTTTCTAGTCAACAGTCTCAAGTTCTTCCGTCTTCCATGATTAACGCTGCGATCGCATCCGGTGAGGACTCAACTCCTCTGTTCAGGGTTGGGAGGGATCTTTGAAGACGCTAGCTTATCCGCCCAACGAGTAGTCTCCGGTAGCCGATAGCGAGTGGTACAGCTCATCACATATTCAATCGCACTGTCTAAACTAATTCGATGTCCCAAAGAAATATATAAGGGCTTCGTTTGGGAGCGCGTGCGCAGGACGGCTCCAATCTGTTCTTCCTTGTCGATTAAGGGCTGCCAACTGCCTCGAGTTTGGTCAACGGGGTCGTGTTTTCCAACTAAGCGAGACTTGGCGACACCAATGGCGGGGAGATCCACCAGCACACCTAGATGGCAGGCAATCCCAAAGCGTCGAGGGTGGGCGAGTCCTTGGCCATCACACAGGAGGAGATCTGGGGTGGTTTGAATTTGGGCTAAGGCCGCTAAGACCGTTGGAATTTCCCGGAACGACAGCAGACCAGGGATATAGGGAAAAGTGGTGGGTTGGCGAGCAATCGTAGTTTCGTGGAGTTTTAGCTCTGGCCAGGTGAGCACGGCAATAGCCGCGCGAGTTATTTTGCCTTGGTCTTCAAACCCTACATCCACTCCCGCGACAAAGCGCACTTCATTCAGGTCATCGGTGGGGATTACTTGGGAACACAATTGTTTTTGCAGTTGGATGGCTTCTTGAGCCGTCTGGGGCCACTCAACCTGAGGAACGTGCACTTACCACTTATGAAACCAGTGGGTATCAATAAAGTCCATCATCATCAAGGCACCGAGCATACCGCCCATAATTCCCAGAATAAACAGTAAAGGGTTAGCAACGGCGATTAAACTACCTAAGGCACACATAACTACCGTTAAAAAGAAAAGAATTATGACTAATAGTAACGGTCTAAAGAGATCCATATTAAGTTCTTATGAGTTATATATTAATTTGTAATGCGATGATTGTTATTGTACTGTATTCGTGCGCCTGCCCAATCTAATTTCTCGCGCAGGGTGCGATAGTAAGAGTAATTTTCCCGCAGTAAGACAAACCTCGCCCGGCATTTGGCCATCCAGATATCGACTCGCTGTCCCGGCCAAATCGACGTACATAGCACGCCATCCATCCACAGTTTGGTCGCCAGTTCCCGATCGGCCAGGGGCCAAATACTGACTCGGGAGCCAGACGGTAATACAATCGGGCGACTAGATAAACTCAGGGGGCAAATCGGGGTGACTGCCATGGCTTCCATGCCGGGGTGCAAAATGGGGCCACTCGCCGCCACGGTATAACAGGTAGACCCAGTGGGCGTGGCCACTAATAAGCCATCGCCTTGATACTGATCTACCACTTCGCCATCAATTTCCAACTCCAGGATGGAGGTAATCATCCGATCGGCAGAGGCAGGCTTAATGCACATTTCATTGAGAGCAATGTAAAAGGGTTCCTCTTCCGGGGCATCTGTGGGGTCAACATCGCGATCCGCCACGCGTGCCCGCAGCATCATCCGCTGTTGAACGGCATAGCGATCCTCTAGAATTCTTTGCCAGACTTGTTCAGTATCTTTAAATAGATCAGCGGGTTCTGTCAGAAATCCCAGATGCCCCCCAATATTGACGGCCAAGATAGGAATGCCATCGGGGGCCAGATGCCGAGCAGCGGCTAGGGCAGTGCCATCGCCACCAAGGACAATGGCGAGGTCAATGGGTTGGGTGGCGGAGGCCAGAAAAACTGGATAGGGATTGTCTTTGGGGCCACTCGGCCCCATCAAAATATGACAGTTTTTGTCTTCGAGCTGGCGGGCACATTTCTCCGCCCACTGCTGGCTGAAGGTATCTCCAGCTTTGTAGACAATAATGACTTGCTGCAACTGCACCCTAGTGGTCCCCTCTTGCTATCAGCTTAGGATTATGTCATTAACGTAACCTGTTCGCTGCGATTTAACTAAGATTAGAAAAATAGGTGGCCAATACCCAGACTGCGATCGCATACACTTTGAGGTATTTTGACGATGGCTCTTCAAGCGCTGTTTGCGGCAATTCATCACGCTCACACAAAACAAGCATTGCACCAACGGGTGATTCCTCAGTGTGGAAAATACTTTTCCGCTACCCGACAGGGACTCTTTTTCTTTGACCAACTCCCTTTGGCCGAACCCAAACTGAAAGCAGTTGTCAAGCGAGCCCTCTCCATTGAACATAATCCTGTGGTTCGTTACATTGTCGAACGCCATGCCCCTGTTCACGAGACCCTGGTTACTTCCCCCAAAGTCTGGCAGATCATCTGCCCTCGACCTGATCATTGGCATGTTATGGCTGGACCAGTAGTTCACCAAGGTCAACTGATTGGTGCGGTAGGATTTACCCGCGAGCAATCTATGCCTGGATTTGATGCTCAAGATCTGGCTGATTTAAGTGCGATTTGTCTGCATCTGTCAACGTGGGTGGCCACCGTTAAAGGGAAAGGTGGAGCGGCAAAACGGGATTGTCTCACGCCTCGTGAACTAGAGATCGCCGAGTTGGTGGCGTCTGGTCTAACGAATGCGGCCATTGGTCGTGAACTCTGGATCACTGAAAATTCTGTGAAGCAAGCTTTAAAGCGGATGTTTCGGAAGCTGGACGTTTCTTCGCGAGCAGAGCTGGTCAGTCAGATCTATACATAAATTTTCACGCTACTGCAAACCCAGGATAGGGCTGGATATGAGGCTTATGAAAAGCCCACACGATCTGTTCTTTGAGCATTCCTCCCCTGACTAACTCATCCGCAATCCCCTCCTCTGTAACATCTCGTTGAATCCAAACTTTGTCATCTACCAGATCCACATGAATTAAACCGAGTGGAAAAATGTTGAGGAGTGTTATGACTGGTTAAAAGTGTCAACAATTCGGCTGCTCTCCCCCCATCGTTATGGGACGATCAAGGGGTAGAGATACAGAACCCTATTGTTATTTAGCAGACCTCTTCCGAGCGATTGACGATTGTGGTTGCCAACGAAGGGCAATGCTAAAGGAGGATAAGCTATGAAACGCGCACTTCTAGTGGCTTGTGCATTCCTCGCTCCCTTGCTCTGGGCTCGTCCGGCCAATGGGGCCGATCCTAACCATGTGCAACAACTACTTTCAACCCATCAGTGCCCAGGGTGTGACCTTGCTGGCGCCGATCTGCGGCAAAGGCATTTGATCGGGGCGGATTTACGGAATGCTAATTTAGCAGGCGCTCAGTTGCAAGAGGCTAATTTGGAAGGAGCAGACTTAACGGGGGCAAATCTTCAACAGGCCAACTTCACCGATGCGTTCCTGACCAATGCCAGCTTGAATCACACTCAATTGGCTGCGGTGAATTTTACCCGCGCCCGACTTTATAATGTTGAAGCCAGGGGGGCTGCAATTGCCAACCTGAATCTCACAGATGTCAAGATGTGGGGCACCCCGATCAGCGTGGGCGGGGAGTAGTCGCTTAGCCTTAAGACTTCTCAGTTAAGTTACTTTTATGACCTGTTGATCCACTCCTCCGTGTGTTACCAAGATTTACGCTCGATCTCACTTCAATTGGGTGAGGGTAAATCTTAGTAGGAATGGGGGTGCGCAAAGTCTACTATTCTACCTTGGCCCGAAATCTCAGAAACCCATATGAGTTAGAGGGTTGACCAGGACTAGTCGCTGCTGGCACATTGCCCAAATTCACCACCACAGTTCCTGTAGGGTTGGCATTAGAGTCACCACAGACACTCGCAGCGTCGGGTGGCAGAGTCGTATTCGGTGGATAAAATTCAGCGATATCTCCGTCAAGGTCATTCGTGTAGCTTCGTATTTCGCCCTCATACTGTAGCAAGATACCTCGGCTAGCCCCTACGCCCCCATTCTCTCCAGGTGGGTCGGCATTAAAGGCATTGGTAACAAAGGATTGGAACTCGGGAATGCGATCGCAAATTTTGACATCAACTGCTTCCGCATCTCCCGTCGATAAAAAGTAAATGGTGTACTCAACCTCATCCCCTGGCTTAGTCTCGCCACCATTAATTTGGCCTCTCAGAAAGCTACTGGGGCTAGTATCAAGGGGGTTATTGGGGTCGTTAGTAGGCCAATTCTCAGTATCAGGGGGGTCTGGTGCTGGATCGGCTAGCGTGTTGTCATCGTAGTCGTAGTTCGGATCATCGATATAGACATCAAGATTTGTACTACCATTGCTGGTCTGACCATTGACGCGAGTGATACGCTTCACAAGCAGGATATTAGGATCACTTATTGTTCCAATAGTCAGTGGTGTAGACGTTTGAGAGAAGGTACCATAGACATAGGTATCAATGTAAGTTTTATTACCAAGACTAAAGCTCCATAAATGTCCTGTAAGGTCTGTAGATGGGACACCATTGGGTAAGGATGAAGTGCCACCTAAGCCTGGTAGGGCAGTGATGTCATCCCAATAGACCTGGGTTGAAGTGGTTGAAGTGTTGGAACTAGCGCCAAAGATTGTTAGCCCCTTTGTACCGCCTGAAGGTGGGGAAGTGCCGCTATACTCAGCATCACCCGCTACAAAGTGATATTCGCCTACTCTGGCTTGCATACGAGCATTATAGGTACCATCTGGAACTTGTTGGCCAGTATTATCCTGACCGTTCCAGGGCACTGTGATTTCGGTGTTGGCAGTCGTTCGCCCCGCCAATAGCACATCTCCTGCACCAAATTGACCATCAGGGGCACCACCGTTTGGATCAGATACATCAATCGTGATGGCATAGGTACCATCTGTATCGGACGTGAATTTGAAAAAGCCAGTTTGACCTGGAGCCAGCGGAATACTATTACCGTTCGCGTCAACAAACCTGAAGTTGGACACATTAGGACTGCCAACTGACTGAGGATAATTAGCGGCAGGATAGCTGGTGTAAATTTTAAATCTAGGGGTAATACGGTTATTGGCAAAAGGGGCACTAACACCAGAAACGTTTCTACCAAGGGCATTAGGGGAGTTGAGCCCAATATCATTGGCTAGAATTTCGTAAACGAAGCCAGAAAAATTGGTTAGATCTAGCTTCCAAACATAAAACCCAGTAGATAAACCGGGAACAACCGTGTAGTAATCAGCATCTGTTGCGTTGTTAAAGCTGCCCGTATTAAACCCCCAAGTGTAGGTCCAAAGACGCCCTTGTTTCTCGGTAGGGTCTGGATTTGATAGCAGATCTGGCGTTACCGTTATATCATAGCGATTGAATGTTCCATTTGAGGTGCTGTCGTTAAAGAGACGAATTTCGTAAGTGCCTGCTCCTGTTACCAGATGGCGGAATAAGTTAGGGGTATTGGTTGGGGTTAATGGGGCGTCGAGAGGATCATTACAATCTATGTTGCTGCTAGTACGAGTGAATGTCCTGACCAATGTTCCGGCGTTTGATGCAGGTGCATCTTCATATTGTCCCAGAACAGGGTTGCTGTGCCGATAAAGTTCAACTTTGACATCGTCAGAGTTGGACCGTCCACAGAGGGCAATATTAATCACCTCACCGACCTGGATATTGTCAAGATAGAGCGGGCGATCAATTTCCGTAAGTCCTGTGTCAGTGCCTATTGGTACTCTAGTATCGTATTCGTACAGATCCTGGTTAAGGCCGATCTGCTTAGACCCTTCTGCCCAAACAGGCATTCCCAGCATGAGTGAGGTGGCGATAGTGAGCCCTGAAGCAGGCAAAATTTGCCGAAACAGTTCACGAGACAAGCGTTTAAGGTTTGAGGGGAACAGATTTGTCATGAGTACAGGTTCTTGGTAAGAATACTCTTTGAGTTTTAAGGGAATCGTTTTGCCAGTAGACTGACTACTTATGAGCAGAGAATTTGACCTTAGAAAATCCAGACATTTCTCTCAATTCTCAATAAACTCTAGGGAATTTGGTTATAGCTCTGTTGGGGCCATCAACTGATGGAGTGAATGGTTCATTGACCTGATACCAAAGAAATGCTCTGTATTTATGCATTTAGAGCAAGTATCGCCCGGTTGAAATTTATTCAAGGTAATCGCAAATCGTCCTGCCTCATCCGCAACGCCTTCTGCTAGGGGTTCACTTAGAGGACCGCGTTGACCATTCGCTCCGTTGACTTTATACAAAATCATTTGAATTGAACTCCTGGGTCAACGAGGCCGTCAATATGGACCTGGTTATCTAGAAAGAAGAACGCCCGCAAGGCAGGTTTCCTCGTAATTGTTACTTAGAGGCATATAGTCAACCTCTCAATTTATTAATCCCAAATTCTTTTGAAAATTTCATTTCTTCAATATTTTCTTCAAAAAAACAATGTCTTTCGTAGAATAAGTTTTCCATGATCGCTAGCTAGCAATAAAGCCTTTAAGCATCAAGCAAAAAGGTCCACCAAAATACTTATTCTCCCAGAACAGCGATCAAACGATCTGATTCTCTTCAGAAGACCAAAAGCTCAAAATTATTTCTAGGCAAGCTTTTCAGGGATCATATATCCAAAAAACCAAAGAGAAATTGATGGATTTCATCATCAATTTCAACATAAATCGGCCTTCTCAATCACTTATATTTTCTGAAAAAATATAGAGAATCTTGATCAAACAACAGTATTTAAGGAAGGCAATATTAGCAATATATTTTATACTACAAAAAAGGAATAAAAATACATTGCTAATATTATCTTATACAAGAAAAAATAACGAAGACGACACGCTACATTTATAGTGTCGCAATATGGTATTTGCGATCGCGTTTAATTTAAGACTTCACTTGTATACGTTTGATCTGCGAATAACAAAAATTGATTGTCTTCACAAACTAAACGTCAATCATGGCTGCACAGAGCATCACCCACGCGATCTCACTCCAAACAAAGTGCGCTCACAAACAGCAAACCACTTGCACTCCATCACGAAACGAAGGCAATCAATCAACACCCAGTAACGGAACAATATTGCTGACTATCGATACCGATCAGTACTCGTTACTCAGATTCAGCGTCTCTTAACCAACCCACTAGATCATTAGATTCCGAAAAGTCGAACAATGCCTCACCCAGGGCTTCAAGCTGTTCGAGGGAGAGGGATTGAATCTGCAACCTAATTTCCGGGGAAGGGTTACCCACTCGTCGTGCGAGCTGGCGGAGAATCAACGTTCGCTCTCCTTTGAGAATGCCAGTCTGCTCACCTTCCTGACGCCCTTCGAGCAAAAGTTCTTCTTTCCACTCCTAGTAAATCACTGACTGTTGCATAATTTCCTTCCGCAGAACCCGATTGATAAAGTCCTTTTCCAATGTTAACCGTTAGGGTCGAGTGACAGGTCACCCTGTCACCCTCCCATTCAGAACGGTGCGTGAGACTTTCGAACTCACACCG
>NZ_JANQOY010000193.1 GCF_028285565.1 Acaryochloris sp. IP29b_bin.148 | reverse complement strand
ATTGGCATATACCCCTCTTGGCTGGCTGGCTTGGGTATCTGCCATTATGGATTAGCCAATTCTTCCGATTACATCTCAACATTTAGCGGAAACTAGAGTTTATAAAAATGCTTCTAAATTTCTCTTGTTCACCGACGATCGATACGCGAAATCATTCTCTGACTTCTTGAATGTCATAGATATTCCAATTTACCCCCCCTAAGGCTGTAAATTGAATCCCTTCAAAATCATTCCGCACCGCAGCCAGCGCCAAAGGATTGATCAAATAAATAAACGGTAAATATTCCTGGGTAATTTTTTGGGTTTTGGCATAAATGGCTTTCCGCTTGGCTTCATCCAACTCTTGGGCACCTTCAATATAGAGATCCGAGATTTCTTGCTCCCACTCACTCACGGTAAAGCTTTGAATCGGTTCACTGGGAGGTTGGGGTTTTTGATTAAACATGTGCAATCCCCCTTCTGTAGACCACACATTAGCGCCAGAATTTGGCTCTACACCGCCCGTTAAGCCCAACATGACACAATCCCAATCTAAGGAATCATCCAATTTATCCACCAAGGTATTAAAGGCAATCGGTGTGTAGTCTACTTGAATGCCAATTTTTCTGAGATCTTCTTTGATTTGAGTCCCTAGCTTTACACCCGTTGTACTGCCTGCCCCTGACATTAAGGTAAACCGCACGCGGTTCTTTTTCGCATCCAGCAGTTGGCCTTTGTTGTTATAGGTAAATCCTGCCGCTTTTAGGAGTTGCTTCGCTTTCTGAGGATCATAGTTATAGACTTTCAGCCCTTCTTCAGGAGCAAGATAATAGGGACTTTGCACAGAAATGGGAGAATTCTGAGGTAGACCTAAACCTTGATAGAGGTTGGCCAGCATCCGGTCTCGATCGATGGCATAGGCAACCGCTTGGCGAAATTTAACGTTATTAAACCACTGCGATTTAATGGGGTTCACTAAGGGCTTATTGTTGCGGCGACCCCGGTTGAGGTTAAAGAGGATGAAGGTGGTACCAAAGTCAGGGCCACCTTCGTAAATGGTGAAGTTGCCTGAATCCTCTTCCCGTTTGAGCAGGGAAAATTTATCGGGGACTACCCCCACGGAGTCTAACCCACCAGAACGGAATTGCAGCAGAGCGGTATCTGAGGACTCCACAATCTTCCACACAATCCGCTCAATATTTCCTGTGGCTTGCTCAGGATTTTGGTAACGCCAATAATAAGGATTGCGACGAAAAACGACTCGTTGATTGGTGTCATAGCGTTCCAGTTGGTAGGGACCATTGACAATAATTTCACTGGGGTCTGTATCCACCCCCCAAGCAGAAATGAATTGCGGATTACCCTTGCGATCTGGCGTGTCTACCAATTTCTTGAGGGCATGAGCAGGCAAAATATCGATCACTCCAGCTGTTCGTAGCAGCGGGGCAAAGGGTTCAGGGCTAGAAAACTCGACTCGCCGATCATCTAGTTTTCTGACCTTGGGTAAGGCCCGACTTTTTCCGATTCTGAGCACATCGCGCGTATCCGTGGGAATGGCCTCATTTAGATAGACATCGTTGTAGGAAAAAACAACATCATCTGCCGTCAACGGTTCTCCATCCGACCATTTCAGATTGGGGCGGAGGGTAAAGATGATCTTGAGCTGATCGGCCGAGAATTCCCAAGACTCTGCTAGGGCAGGCTCAATCTCGCCTGTGAGACCATTTTGGGTCATTAACCCTTCATAAATTAAGCCAAAGACATTGTTGGCTTCTTTACTTTGGGAAGAGTTAAAGGTTTTAGGCGCATTCAGCATGGTGTCGACATACTGGGGAACGCGTGCCGTTTGGGTTTTAAATTGGGAGAGGCTACAGCCAGGGAGTGCGATCGCAACCACCAATACCAAACTCCAAGCCACCCATCGCCGCAGAAAAGCCATACTGTTCTCAACGTTTAACGCTGAGTCTGATGGTAGCGTACAAGCCTGCTGGAATAGCCAAGGGCGTTTTAAGTCGGGTCAGCAGCAGGAGTACTTTCTGTACTGACAGGCAAGATAGGAGGTTGAATATAATCGGCGGGAGGTTCTCCAGTTAGAGAGTCTAGGAAGGCGGCAATATCTCCGGCTTCCGCATTGGAAAGATCTTTCCCCAACTGAGTGTTGGCCATTTGCACTACGGCAGCCTTCAGAGATTTGACAGAACCATCGTGGAAATAGGGACCCGTCTCCGTGACGTTGCGCAAGGATGGCACCTTAAACAGCATGCGGTCATACTCATCACCCGTAACTTTGTAGCGCCCTTGATCCTCTTGGTTAGGCCAAGGATTCACTCGACCTGCTTTTTGGTAGGTGTTACCGCCAAAATAGGTGCCGTTATGGCATTGCGCACAACCTGCATCCACAAAAAGGGTTAGCCCCCGTTGTTGTTTAGCATTGAGGGCCGTCTGGTCGCCTGCAAAGTAACGATCAAAGGGGGCAGGGGTAACCAGTCCCCGCTCGAAGGCACCGATAGCTTGACCGAGGTGATCGTAGGTGACCGGCCGTTTGTCCTGGGGAAAGGCGGTGGCAAAGGCTTCCACGTACTCCGGCATGGAATTAAGGACTTTGAGCACTTGAGCTTCGGAGGGCATCGCCATTTCCACCGGATTGAGAATGGGACCTTTGGCCTGGGCCTCTACATCGGCAGCACGGCCATCCCAAAACTGGGCCACATGGGCAGCGGCATTATAAACCGAGGGAGAGTTACGTCCTCCAAGCTGACCTTTATGCCCTGGGGAAAAGGGTTGGTTATCAACGCCATAGTGATCAAGCTGATGACAGCTATTACAGGAAATATCCTGGTTTTTGCTGAGGCGCTTATCAAAGTAGAGGCTGCGGCCTAAATCTACAAGTTCAGGATCGGCGGGTTGCTGGGGGTAGAAATTCTCGGGCAAAGGAGGACCAAAGAGGGCCAGGTTAGGCGACTCATCAGCCATCGCAACATCCGATACGCCCAGCAACATCAATAGGGTCGCTGCCAATACCACCCAAAACACAATAAACCGCTGGATTTTATCGCGAGTTCCATGATGCCATTGCAAAGTCATGAGTCACTTCTCCTCTCAGAAAACGCTCTGGGTCGCTAGTTGCGCTCCATCCAAATTTTATGAGTTAGCCAAAAGTGAATGACGACCCGTAAGAAAACGTGATAGCTCCATGACGTTTTGGCACAAAACCACACATAGCTTTGAAGTTTGTAAGAAAAGGTTGAACTAGTCCAGAGATCTGTAAATAGTTCATCAGCTATAGTCGAGGTTTGAATCCCTCAGATTGCCTGTGGAAAGGCTTGGCCACTGTGCGATTGAAATATTCAATTGGATGGTTGTTGTGGTCTCGACAGCTCAACAAAGATTATGAGGTGTTGACCAGGACGGCTGAAGCACTTGTGTATGTAGCGATGATTCGACTTATGGTTCGAAGGCTGGCTGAGGAGTACTAAAATTTCTCAAACAGCCTCTCAGAGAACTGAACTCCCAAGAGGTTTGGCAAGCCCACACTTTCCTGGTTTTTCTATCACTGCTACGCTAGATACGGTGAATTGTTGACGCTTCAGCAGTGGCGCACAAGGACAACAGACACTTGAGACACACTTACACCCTACTCACTTGCGCGCTGCTAATGGCCGCATGCGGAGCACCCGATACATCCGGTTCAACCGATAAATCTGTGACCTCTATTAAAGATGGAGACCTGTCCCCTGTTAAAGACGAAGACCTGTCCGGCGTGAGCTTTTCGCGTGGGTTGGCGACGACAACCACCCAGTCCCTAATTGATTGTGGCCGTGGATCAAGAGTTAGCGCCGTTGGCAAAATTACCGCTGAAGATGGGTCTGAATGGACCCTTCCCGCAGACACCAATTTTACGGATAGCCCCAAAGCAGCGGATCTTTACAATGATTGTGGGGGAGAGAGTCGCGGCGGCGTTGATAATTTTAATCTCTCTGAGGTTGTGCTTCAGGACGCAGGTGGCGATGAAGAGTTTGTCGCCTACATTTTTGCGGATAATTACTTCGAACTCTATGTGAACGGTAAATTGATCGCGGTCGATGCCGTGCCCTTCACGCCGTTCAATTCCAGCGCTGTCCGGTTTAAGGCCAATCGGCCGCTGACTGTTGCATTTAAACTGGTTGACTGGGAAGAGAACCTGGGGCTGGGTTCTGAGGCTGGCCGAGGTAAAGCCTATCAGCCAGGAGATGGTGGGCTCGTCGCTCACTTTCAATCTGCGGACGGTGAGACGGTTGCCATAACCGACGAGACATGGAAAGCGCAGGCATTTTATATTTCGCCTCTACAAGATCGATCCTGTCTTCAGGCCAAGGGCAATGTGCGCGACACCTCAGCGTGCAGTACAGAAGGCGTCGCAGATGGCACAGATTTTTCAGCGGCGTTCTGGCCCGTTCCGGACAATTGGGCTACGCCTGACTTTAATGATGCTGATTGGCCGTCAGCCTCTGTTTTTAGTGACGAAACGGTCGGGGTTGACAACAAGCGGGCGTTCACGGATTTCACCTCAATCTTCAATGATCCGGATGCTGATGCTCAATTTATTTGGTCTTCCAATTTGATCCTCGACAATTTGGTGTTGGTTCGGAAGCAGATTGATTGATTGAGCCCTAACGGCGGAGCTACGGAATGAGCTCTTCAATATCAATTGGAATGTCATCCACTGGAATATCATCAATGGGAAAATTCTTGAGGGGATTATCGCCATCCAGCTGAATCGGTAGGCCATCCTGAGGAAGTTTTTCCAGTAAGGCAGTGGTGACAGCATTTGCGATCGCAACCGACAATTTCCCTTCGGCATTCTTAGAGGTCACATCTGTCAGCTCAATATCATCAATATCGAGATTCTCTTCTAAATCAACAATGGCATTCACCTTAATCGAGGCTTTGATATTGCGAATACTCAGGCGACCAATCTTAACCACCTTTTCATTGCTATTGCTTTCAGGCTGTTCCTTCTCTTGCAGGGTATCAACTACTTTGACCAAATTATTGTCAGGAATCTGTTGCTCTACCTTTAGATCTAGGCCATTGACGGTCAGCGCTTCAATGGCCACCTGATCTTGCCAAAGATTGGAGAGCTGAAAATCTAAATCTAAATTTTGGATTTTGATCAAGTGCGGGGTGGAAAAGCCTTGAGGGTTTTTAAGAGTGATGGCCTGAATGGTCAAATCTCCTGCAAAGGGCTGAAAGTTCAGACCTTCCACATCTGTACTGACGCCGGTTGTATCTTTAATCGCTCCTTCTAGAGCCGACTCAAGGATGGCATTGCGACTGAACCAGCCAATTCCCAATACGAGAACTGCGATCGCAACCCCACCACCCAAAATCTTTAAAGCACGCTTCGCCATAGCCACCACCGTGAACTGCCGCGCTCGCACGGCAGTTCCAGCTTATCCTACAAAAATCCAGCTTGGGAAACTAGCCGTTAGATTCGTTGATGGCGGTCCATTCCGTGTGGAACGTTCCTTCCTTATCAATCCGCTGATAGGTATGGGCACCAAAGAAATCGCGCTGGGCTTGAGTTAGGTTTTGAGGCAAGCGATCGCGACGATAGCTATCAAAGTAATCCAACGAGGCACTAAAGGCTGGGACTGGAATCCCCAACTGAGCTGCCGTGGCCATCACTTCTCGCCAGGCTCCTTGACGGTCCAAAATGGTCTGCCGAAACTCAGGAGCGAGCAGCAGGTTTGCCAAGGCCGGATCATCGGCAAAAGCCGACTTAATCTTGTCCAAGAAGCCTGCCCGAATAATACAGCCCCCTTTCCAAATCCGGGAGATTTCACTTAAATTCAAATTGAACTTAAACTCCCGTGATGCCGCACTCATCAAGGCCATGCCCTGGGCATAGGAGCAAATCTTGGAGCAATACAGGGCATCCCGAACTTTGCTGATAAAGGCTTGCTTATCACCGCTAAAGGTGGCAGTCGGTCCGGTCAGGATTTGAGACGCTTTAACCCGCTCATCTTTGAAGGATGAGGCAATGCGGGCATTCACGGCTGCTGTAATTGTGGGGATGGGCACGCCCAATTCCAAGGCACTCATCACGGTCCAGCGGCCTGTGCCTTTTTGGCCTGCCTTATCCAAAATCAGCTCTACCAACGGCTGCTGGGTATCTGGATCGACATAGGTAAAAATCTCAGCCGTAATTTCAATCAAAAAGGAATTCAGCTCATCGGTGGTGTTCCACTCACTAAAGACCTGATGCAGTTCTGTATGACTCAGGCCGAGAACATTTTTGAGCAGATCATAGGCTTCGGCAATCAGCTGCATATCGCCATACTCAATGCCGTTATGGACCATCTTGACGTAGTGACCGGCCCCCCCTGGGCCAATATAGGTCACACAAGGCCCGTCATCCACCTGAGCGGCCATCTTGGTCAGAATCGGGGATAGATCTTTATAAGCGGCTTCCGTTCCGCCAGGCATGAGGCTGGGACCATTGAGGGCACCTTCTTCTCCCCCGCTAACGCCCATACCAATAAATCGCAGGCCGACCGCTTCTAATTCTTCTGTGCGTCGCACGGTGTCCCCATACAGGGAGTTGCCGCCGTCAATCAATACATCGCCGGGTTCCAGCATCGGCTTGAGCTGCTGAATCACGGCATCCACTGGTGCTCCAGCTTTGACCATAATCAAAATTCGTCGAGGACGTTCCAGAGATGCGACCAGTTCTTCTGGCGTAAATGCAGCGACCACTTGTCGTCCCTGGGCTCGCTCTGCCATAAAGGCATCGGTTTTTGCTCGTGTGCGATTGTAAACTGCAATGGGAAAGCCATTTCGCTCAACGTTGAGGGCTAGATTTTCCCCCATGACCGCGAGGCCAATCAGTCCAAATTGTTGCTGGGGCATAAGGAATTTG
>NZ_JANQOY010000182.1 GCF_028285565.1 Acaryochloris sp. IP29b_bin.148 | reverse complement strand
TTGATTGAGTATCCCTGATTGCCATACCCAAGATCTCAAAATGTCTGTATGTCGCTCAAAGGTGGGCTAGATCTGTAACCCTGAAATGAACAGTGCCCTCACAGCAAAGCGAGATGCCAAAGCTGCGAAGCGCTTTCAACCTTCTCGTCAACACGATGTATGCTGAATCCAGGCGCCACTCTTTGTCGTCCTTAGAGCCATGCAATCCTGCGAGAACCTAGAGCAATAAACAAGATAGTCAACTATTTCCCTTAGTGCTCTTTCTATCCGTGCTCTATTGACTCAAGCTTAGATAGCGAGGATTAACGATGAACGTTGTGATTATTGGAGCAGGGCCTGCTGGACTGTTGCTAGCCCATCGCCTTCTGGCTCGCTCATCACACTACCAAGTCTTTATCTATGAGCAACGCAGTGATCCAAGAAAATTAAGATCCGATCAACGAGCCTTTGTCCTTAGCCTCACTGAACGTGGACAAACAGACCTCAAGGCAATTGATGGTTTGTGGTCTGCGGTTGAGCAGCGGGGGGTCGCCATTCGTAAAACGGGAGTCTACAGTAAGAAACGGCAACAATGGCAGGTCTTTGAACGTAGTTCCGGTGTAGAAAAATATAGCCTACTGATTAATCGCAACCATCTCTGCTCAGCTCTTTTGGATGAATTAGAGAAACGAAAGTATCCTGGCCTGCATCTTAACTTTGACACTGCTTGTGCAAAGGTCGATCTCAAAGCCCATCAAGTGACGTTGGCTGCCAAAGATGGCCAGTCTATGGAACAACCTTATGATCTATTGGTGGGGGCAGATGGAATTCATTCTGTGGTCAAAGCCGCTCTCTTGAAACAACCTGGCTTTGATTTTCAACAGTCTTATTTTGATAAGGTCTGGAAAGCTTTGCACCTGCCACAACCTCAGGCGTTTGCGGCTGACACTTCTTATTTCTTTCGCGTGACATCTCCAGCTACAGATGCGAAGGCTCTCCCGATTCAAATCTCAGGCGCGGCAATTCCAGAGCTGGATGATCAATTCTGTCTGTTGATATTTTGGGGGCAAGCCCCTGATCAGGCCCAGAACAATCCTCCAGGCATCGAAACTCCCACTGACTTGCAAAAGATGATCTTTGAACAATGGTTGCCGGGGCTACAAGTGAGTGATGCAGCTGCTCAAGCGTTTTGCGAACGACGTCCCTCCAGTATTCTAGAAACGCACTGTGATCGCTACCATGATCAGACTGGACAAGCGGTTCTAGTGGGAGATGCGGCCCATGCTATGTCCTCCTTCCTTGCTCAGGGGTGTCAGGCTGCTTTTGCCGATGTTGTGGCTTTGGATCGGTGCTTGCAAGCTTCTGAAGATCAGCTCCAGGACGCCCTGCCCCAGTATTCAGCTCTCCAGGTGAAAGAAGGGCATGCGATTACTGAGCTAAATATCCTCCTAAGGCCACAGGCTAAATGGGTCTCCAGCCTATTCAGCGTAGCCATGATGATGCAGGGCAAACTCAACCAGCGATTTCCCAACCGGTTCAGCCCCACGCCTTCGACGCTGCTATCGAAAACCTCCATGCCCTATGCAGAAATTTGCGATCGCTTTAAGTCCTGGTTCTCTCTGATTCGCTGGTCTAATCAAAGAATGTTGGCCAAGCAAAAATCAGCTCAATCAAAATCAGTTGCCACAAACAGCTGAATGCTCATAGAACAATAGGCTTACGGCATAAAGCTCTATCTTATATCTCTAATTTTTCGGAGTTCCCACCTTTTGTGACTACTATTCCACATAAAGGTATACCGAGACTGACATTGAAGTTGATAAATTTTCTGTGAAGTCTGATTATTTATTTTGGTCTCCACCTTAAGGAAGGGATATTCTCTACATCTAACCGTATGAACCTGACCTTTCGCTATCTCCTCTTTTTTCCATGCCTGGCGGTCTTTTCCTAGAAAATACTGAATATTAGTGTTATTGTGAGTGCCACTTAAAACCTCGATATAGGATTGGGTTGGAGGGGCAGCTTCGTATAAAAAGTCTTGTTTTACAGAAGAGCTTTCGGATGCCTCAGAAGGGCTTTCAGCTTCTTTAGGTGCAGGAAGACTGTTAGGCTCTGCAAGAGGAGTTTTAGGGGCTATAGGAGGGCTTTCTGATGAACCTTTAGGGTTGATTCTGTTCGTACTTGTGGGCAGATGATTAGGCTCTTCCACAGTTTTAAATAAGTCTTTATTGTTGTTGCTGTCAGCACTTGTAGGCGGATTGTCCTGCTTCTCTACAGACTCAAACAAGTCTTCATTATTGTGTTGGTTAATATTTTCTTGCGGATAATCTCTACGCTCTGCAGATGTTTGAGAAATGAGAATATTATCTCCTTGGACTAGAGTCGTAGGAGTGAGTATTGTGGCAGAACCTTTGGGTATGCTCTCTCTCGTATTTTTATTACTCTCCCGAGAGTATACAGTTTGTTCGCAGATTGCTGTAATCAGACAAAAGATAAAAATTATTCTAGATAGATGATTCGTCATGGGTTTCATTTTTGCTTCTCTCCCCCTTCTTTACCTAGAAGGTATCCAACAATAGCGCCATATAAACCAAAAGCTGGCGCGACTTGTTCCGTACTGAGTCCAGCTGTGATGATAAAAAGTCCTGCCAGAACAATAATGGTGGTTACAATGACCAGCAATATCATTCTGGGTTCATCAGAGCTATTCCGTAGTAAATAGACTTCTGATGCAATCACTAATATTCCAAAGATCAAAACTGCAATGGATAGGAAGTATTCTCGGTCAGATAGCAGAGGTACGATACCTCCTATTTCTGGAGGCTGCTCTATAGGCGGTTCATTTTGAGCTAGAACACCAAACCAAGCGGAATGAGCATATAGTGCAAGGAATAAGCTGAGCAACACTAGATGAATTCGCTGAAGATACTTTCTTTCTCTCATATATAGTGAGCTAAAATTTCAGGCTATTTGAATTGAATTTGTAGCTCTAATAACATATCACTAAAGATTAGATTTTTTATGCAGATTAACGCCGACTTATGAAATTCTTCTCTAAAAGTGTAGTTATTATGCCTCTTTTAAAGCGATCAATATAAAGCCTAAAGCCTTGGGACACTTAGATCAGGAGAAGATGATAAACAATGCCTCTTCATTCCTCCTTGAAGATTTCGGTATAAACTGAGTTTTGATGAAGGACTTTATCTGCTTTGCTAGCTCTGCGAAATAGCTTAAACTAACATTGAGGTGCTTCTAGTACTCACATGCCATTGGTATAATCACCTTTGACAACTAACTGCAATTGACGTCTAAAAATCGCTGGTCATACTGTGAGACAGTCTGGGGAGAAGGGATAATCCCCCTGTAGCCAACGGATAATTTCTTGCGAGTATTCAGTTGCCATCAACTGGTATTTTGTGATTAACTCCCCTTTGTGTTCTGGACTGAGCTGCTCCAAGCCCTGATCTTGAAATAAACTAAGATCGTTCATGAGCATATCTGCTAAGTCTTGACTGCATAGAGACTTTGCTGCTTCTCGTAATGCTTGTTGTGGACAATATTGGGCTTGTTGTTGATAACTTAAATGCAGCGTTTTTAAAGGGATTTGAGAGAGATAGGGCTGATTCATAGGATTGGCCGCATGTCCAGAGATCCATTCCGCCATCTGATAAGGCCGATTTTCGAAGGCGCGGAGATGCAGATGGTTGCACATGTTGGCACTGTCATTAACCGGATAGTTGTCCCAAATAAAAGGTTTTCGCCCCAGCTTTTGACTGACCTCTTGCAAATGTTCAAGGGGATAGCTGCTTGAGCAAATCTCTGGTCCTGTCCAGAAGATATGTACCTGTGGATCAATCGATTTTCCTAAGGTTTCTAGATAGTGAGGAGGGCGTTGCCCAAATAATTGATCCAGAACCTGACTGCTGCTGTAGTAGGTCGGGCACATGATAAAGGTCTGGGCTGTACTCAGCTCAGTAATCCGGTGTGTAATTTCCGCTTGCACTGGGGCGATGCGATCGCAATCTCCCCGCATATCATCAAATAAAATAGCGAGAATATCTGGCTGGAATTGGTTGAGATATCGAATTTTAGCGGTTAGCTGCTGAATCGTCTGTTGATCGTAATGGAAGAAGATTTCAAATAGGTTAATGCCGATGCCCCAGGCCAAACCCACTTGACGATACCGCTCACCTAACCTTTTCAATTCTGCGAATGTTGCTTCAGGCCAAAGCTCCTGCCAACGGATTCGCAAATAAGGATCTGCTTTGGGAGCATAGATATAAAACTGAAATCCATTCGCTTTCAGGAAGTTGGCGTAATCTAGACGAGCTTGCCAGGTCCAAGGTTGACCAAAAAAGCCTTCAATGACGCCATATCCCCACTGTTGATCTACATTCATGGCTTCTGAACATTATGTGCCAACTAACTTATCACTTCATTAACTAAGATGTTGCACCAAGGGGCCTGACTATAAGAAAAGGACGTGCAGTCATATCCAAAAGCAAGCATGCCAAAACACATCCTTGCCCACGCCCAAGGGCTAGTCTACACCTTGCTCCATCTGATGCCGAGCCCCTATCAACAAGAGACCTTACAAGCCTTATTGGAGTTATTTTTAGAAGCAACAGGTCAATCTTTACCCGCTCATAGCAAAGTTAAATCCGCCAGTACCATCAGTCGATTTCTCAATCAGTATCAATGGCCCACCCGTCAAGTGATTCGTGCGGTGCGTCAAGCGGCCATTGAGCGACTATTGAAGGTCAGGATGCCAGGACGTCAGCCCTACTTACAAGTGATCCTAGACTTAACCACTCTAGAGAAGACAGGCAAGTTCAAAGCCATGCCAGGTTTGATCCGGGTGTATCACGGCAAACGAGGACTGCATCTAGTAGTGATGTATTTAGTTGTGGGGAAATGGCGTTTGCCTTGGAACTTTAGGGTCTATCGAGGTAAAGGCACTCCCTCTCCTGCTCAATTGGGACTGCTGTTCGCTCATTGGGCTTATCTGACCACTGCCATGTTAGGGGTACCGGAATGGGGGCAAGCTGCTCGATTGGCGATGGAGTTGTGGTTCCCCATCTACTGGTGATGATGTTGATAGCGGATGTCGAACAACTCAGACCTCGCATGCAGCAACTGGGGCTGGACCTCCAATTATCTTGGTGCAAGATATGAGTTATAGAAGGCTCCAGAATCCGTTAGAGCGAGAAATATTTTACGGAAAGCAAGTAGTCTGAGAAATATTGTCAAATGCTGCTGAATCTTCCAACATTGTCACAGAATTCAAAAGTTGAACTGGGGCATTTTTGTTATTCACCGATAGATTATCTCGATCTCCGACCTGAAATAGCGCTTGGGCAGGAAATCCAAAACTAGTAGTTGACAATCGAATCCCTTCAAGAACGGTGTTGCCTGACACAACAACACAAGTCTTATTGGTAAGATCGTTAGCCGTTACCGCAATACCAGCAGCATCTGGAGAGGGTGTAGTGTTGTTATCAGTGAGGGAATTGTTAGTAATATCGGCAGCTTGGGTAGCAAGGTCAGACGAGTTTAAATTAATCCCTCGTCCACCGTTGTTAGAAATGAGATTGTTACTGATACCAAACGAGCCATTATCTTCATCAGTAATAAACTCCTGGAATGAGGTTTGGCGAGCTTCAGCAACAATGCCTGCACCGGTATTACTACGAATCACATTGCTGTCAATGACGGCTTCTTGAAAGACCGTTTCGTTAGCCTCAATATCGATGCCAGCACCGTTATTACTTTGAATCACATTATTACGAATAAAAACCTCTTGAAATGCAGTGGAAGAACCTCCTGGAGTTCCACCATCAATTTCAATACCTGGACCACCATTGTTGCTAACCGTACTGTTAGTGATACTAACCTCCTGAGCGCCCAAGTTTGCTGCTCTAACTAGCAATCCCTGATCAGCATTATTGCTGATCGTGTTATTGATAGGCACATCTCCACTAGTGCCAATACTGGTATTCTCAGAACGACTTGGGCCAATATCAACAATCTGACTGGGGACCTGAGTCGTTGCAGCATCCCCGATCGCTGCAATTTCTATCCCCACACGATTATTATTGGCCTGATATCCAGCAATCACCACGTCACTGGCACTCAAAGTTGTTGTATTTTGGATGAAAAATCCTTGACCAGAGTCAGGCGCAGCTCCCTGTGAGCCAGTCACAACATTATCAAACATCACAATTTCTCCCCCAACATCGTCCAGGAAAATGCCTCGCTCCCCGGAATTAGTAATAATGTTATTGCGCAGCTCTACCTGGCGAATATTGGAGCCTATAATGCCGTTTCCTGCAGCAGCATCCACCCTAAAGCCAGCGAGCACTGTGCGATTGCCTAGTGTCACTAGATCAGGCCCACCACCAGTAATTTGCGGAAAATTTCCATCACCTGAGGAGGGTAATTCCACTAAAATACCATTCTCAAATGTTGCTGATGAGTCAAAAGAAAGGCGAACAGTTGCCCTGGGAAAGGTAGAGAATGGCATTCCAGCCAAAATCTGTCTAGGACCTTGAGATAATACCTGCACTCGATCTGGAATTCTAAAGGCTGGAATAGGGATGTCTGTTTCCCCATCAACGTAGACGATATCATTGCCATCTCGACGGGTTGCATCCAATGCAGCTTGAACCGTTCCAAAGGGATTTTCAAATGTCCCATCCCCTCCGGCTTTGCCGAGTGTGACATGTTGAAAGAAGTAGGGCTGCTCTTCTTCGGGATTCATTAAAAACCCCGATGATTGCTCGCTCAAAAATTCCACTTCTTGTTGGTGATCGATCGTGATACTATCCGTTCGGGTCCATGAGTCTCGTAAACGAGCGATGACTCTTTCGGTTTTCGTCAGTGCTTTCCGTGGGCGTATACCAGGTAGTCTAGCTTTGAGGGAAAAGACAACGTTAGTCCCAAATAAGTCATCATCTTGTACCGCGAGTCCCAAGCCAAAATTTTCTGTGGGTTCAGCCTGTAATCGCAGCCGCCAGCCAACAGTACCGGGGCTACCAGGAGCATCGTAAAAATACAATCCTCCGAAAGCTCGTAGATTCCCCCTGCCCCATTGTGCTAACTTAGCCCCTGCCTCCAGATCAACTCCGGCCATGGCAGCCTCAAATTGGCGAATGCTTTGGCGCTCCCTAAACGTATCCAATACCAGGAAATGATCTTGGAAGCGAGTTGACACTTGTACACCCGTATCAAATGTGTTT
>NZ_JANQOY010000176.1 GCF_028285565.1 Acaryochloris sp. IP29b_bin.148 | reverse complement strand
ATTCTCAACTTGACGGCGAGAAATAGCAAAAGCCCCTGCAGCGCCAGCCGCAAGCGCAACCCCCAGATCAATCAGGGTGGGACGAACCCGAGCCAAGATTTCTGAATTGGTTTGCGTTAATCCAAATAGCAACGTAATCAGGGTTGCCGCTAGGATGGATAGCAAGATTCCTTTAAAGGTGGTCAGAGCAGACCGCTTGAGGAGACGACGGTTGCCCATCACAATGGCATAGGCGATACCAATAATAGAGCCCATTAAGGGGGCGATGATCATGGCTCCAATAATCACAGCAGCGCTGCCTGAGAGTAGTCCTAGGGTGGCAATAACGCTGGATAAACCCAACATGGCATAGAAGCTGAGGGAAGGCACGGAGCTTTTCCATAAACTCCGATTGACGGCGGCAACAGGTCGGGGCTTTTCGACAGCCCAGCTCCAATCGCCACTGTTTTGGTGCCACAACTCAGCGACTTCTTTTTGGGCAGAATGTAAGCCTCGACGGCTTTTGCTGAAGTAGGTGCGGAGCTTAGTCATCAGTTTAGTCATGGATCGAGGATCCGTTAACGGTTGGTGGACGTGGCTCCACGGGTGAGCCTTATGAGCGAGTGGTGCGACGAAATACTTTTTTCAACCACTGCGGCAACTGCTGGATGAGGGAGTTGCCTGAAGATGAGGCCGCTTTTTGAGCATTGAGTTGAGAAGGACTTGGCTGTGTAACGGGGTCTTGGAGCGCGGTTGCATAACGGGCCGGTCGAATCTGGGAGCCAAAGCGATTGGTATAGACTTTGGTTAGCTCTGCACCAAAAAAGAAAATTTGCGCTGAGTAATTGACCCACAGTAAAACGACGGCAAGGGACCCGGCTGCTCCGTAGGTGGAACTGAGACTGTTTTGGCTCAAGTACAAACTAATCAAAAATTTACCCACGGCGAATAATAAAGACGTGAGAAACGAACCAATCCAGACATCGCTCCATTGAATCTCGACATCAGGCAAATATTTATAGATTAAGGCGACGATAAAGGTGATGATACTTAAGGAAAATACTGAATCTAAGATTCGTCCCACATGGATCCAAGAGCTGACATAGGTACTAGCGCTATGACTGACCGCCGTTAGCCAGGTGCTGAGTCCTAGGATCAGGATTAAAACCAGCCCAACGCCGAGCACCATCACAAAGGCAAAGAGCCGATCCCGCACAAATCCCTTCCAACCCCGATCTGGGGCAGGCTGAATTTTCCAAATGGAATTCAAGGCATCTTTGAGGTTGGTGAAGAGTCCGGTGGAGCCGACAAACAGTAAAACCAAACTTCCTAATGTATCTCTCATCCCAGATCCTTGTAGGTAGGTTCCCCGCACCATCACCCGGATAATAGCGGCACCATCGGGGCCTAACCATTCTTTGAATTGCGCCATTACTTGCCCTTGGACGGTGCTTTGGTTAAATGCCAAACTTGCGATCGCAATCACAATCACTAACACTGGGGCCAAGGAAAAAGCAGTGTAATAGGCCAAGGCGGCTGCCAGCCGAGAGGCTTTATCTCGTTGCCACTCTAGTCCGGTTACCTTAAGCAACCAAAAGACGTTATCAAAGGACATGCTGTGTTTCCTGCAAGAGTTGACGACGGTTGGAGCAAGGGAGGGTTTTAACAATAGGCTGGAGCCAAATGGTTATCCCTTGGGATGAATAACGGTGCTTGCTTGGGCAAGAATATTCCCAAAATCAAGCTGTTGCCAAGTCACCACACCCATAATTCCCAAAATTAAAATCATCCCCATACCCAACAGCCTCTGGGTAAACCCCTGGGCCTGCTGTCGCCACTGAAAGGGTAGTTCTAGGTTCTGAGCCGTCAATGTAGCGGTGGCTGCCAGATTCAATCCGATGACATTGGTTAGGACTAGCAGAAAGGCTCCAGGGGCTAATGCCCATTCCCCCGCCCCAATCAATAGCCCCAGAACAACTAATGGCGGCAGTATAGCGACGGCCACCATAACGCCAACCATCGCATTCTGATTATCAGAGGTGAGTGACAAAGCGCTGGCAATACCGGCTGCAACGGCTAATCCTGCATCCATTGGCTCCACCCTCACCCGTGCCATTACCCCTGGCAGGTCAGTCGGTATTGGACTCACTATTCCTAGAAAAATGGTGAGCCCTAGGACGAGTCCGATACTGATGCCGCCCACCTTGATCGCTTGTTTAGCTAAGACAAAATCCCCTAAAACTGCAGCCACTGCTAACCCCAAAATGGGTTGTAGTAAAGGTGCTAAGACCATTCCCCCAATCAAGATCGCTTCACTCCCCTTGAGTAAGCCAATGGCCACAATAAGCGTGGACAGGACCACTAGGCCGATCTGGGTTCCCGTTATTTGCACCTGTTGCCCCACTTTGGTATAGATTTCCTCTCGACTCAGGCGTGCAGCGGTTTGATTGCAAGGGGCCTCTAAGTCAGGCACGGGCCACTGGGCTTCCACTGGCAAAATTAGCACTTTGGGGTTGGCTAAGTTTGTCTGTAAACGATGGAGCACCTGCTCCACTTGGGGGGTTCTGACGGTTACTCGAATACAGGCTGGTTCTGACGTTTGCCAAATATCTATACAAGGAATGTCCTTGAGCAGTTCCAAGACTCTATCGGGTGATGAGGTATCAATTTCCAGTAACCGGACGTTCATGTCAAAAAGCGGGTGTGAAGGGGGGAGAGATTTAAATAGGGATATAAAAAGGCTAGGTAGTCTGAGACTACCTAGCACCTAGAGACACAGGAGTGAAAACGATCATCCATTACGGCTAGTCAATGGCTTGCTTAATGTCATCCTTAATATTCTCAATGGCATGTTGAGTCTCGGCTTCAGCCTGCTTGGCTTGACCTTCTTTGCGATCTTGAGGGTTGCCTGTGAGTTCTCCCATCATTTCCTGGCCTTTTCCCTCCAGGTTTTTGACCGTGGCATCAATTCTATCTTCAATACTCATGGCTTAACTCCTTTATTCTCAGTGGTTTTGGAGACACCATTAATCTATCAATCGGTCCACTGACTCAGGCTCTACCGCAAGATAGTTTGATGGGTCTATCGCAAGAGAGAGATCGGAGTTATGGGTACATCGGAATAGAAAATAATGCTAAGGCTGTAATACTATAACAGTATGGGTTTCAGACGCTAAATTTCACACTTTAAAAAGTGTGAAAACCGATGTATTTCTTTTCAGGTAAAGGTTTCAAGGAAATAACTTAGAAAATGTCAGCATCATTCTCCTAAGGGAGGGTAATTTTTACCTGACATTACCCTCATCAACTTGAATCAAGCAACCTCCCTAAAACAGCTATTGAGCTTAGTTTTCAATGACCACCTTGCCCATCGCTTGTCGACTTTCCAAACGAGCATGTGCCTGTCCGGCTTGTTCAAGCGAGTACTTTTCTTCATCAAGGACGGGGCGCAGTCCGCCTGACTCAACAATCTGAGCTAAGCTCCGAAGGATTTCCCCGTGTTGTTCTCGTTTGAAGTTGTGCAACATCGGAATGAGCATAAACACGACATGTAATGACAACCCTTTAAAGTGAGCTAACGTCAAATCCAGCTCACACATCGAAACGGTTGATGCAACTTGGCCATTCAGCGCGGCTGCTTCAAATGAATTAAGCATGTTTGCACCACCAACAGAATCGAACACCAAATCAAAACCGTTCCCATGGGTGTGTTTAGCAACGTATTGTTCAACTGATTCTGTCTTGTAGTTAATGCCGGTTGCACCCAGTTGGTTGATGAGGGCCAACTGTTTGTCACCGCCTCCTGTGGAATAGACGTCGGCACCAAAGTGTTTGGCTAGCTGCAGAGCGATATGACCAACGCCACCAGACCCGCCATGTACGAGAACTTTCTGGTCGGGCTTGATGCCCGCACGGGTTAGCCCTTCGTAAGCCGTAATGGCAACCAGCGGCAAGGCAGCGGCTTCACGCATCGACAAGTTTTTGGGTTTGTGGGCGATCAGGTTGGCATCCGCCACCATGTAGTCAGCCAGCGTACCCGGTAAGTCTGCCAGTCCACCTGCACAGCCGTATACTTCGTCGCCCATTGCATAGGTTGATACATCCTCGCCAACGGCCTCGACCGTCCCAGCGAAGTCCATGCCTAGAATCGCGGGCGTATCCGGCGAAAGTGGTAACTCCTTTCCCATCGTACGAATCATCGTATCGACCGTGTTCACACTCGATGCCGCGATCTTCACGAGGACATGTCCCGCTTTGACTTGAGGTTTTTCAATTTCCGCAGGTTCAAAGGTCGCATCTTCGCCGTACGATTTTATGAGCATTGCTTTCATGTTTAAGTCTCCAATTGGTTATGATTTCGTCCGTAGTGATGTTTTTACACAAGTAGGTCAGTGGGACCAAGCTAAGGCACATCTACCCTAAATTCGACAAGAGAATTTTGCGCTGAAATTAGCCCCGCGAATAACCAATCGTTTTCATTGCGATGCCTCCTTTCAATCCGTGAGGAACTGTGTCCGCATCATAATTGTTCGTAAAAGAATGATAAATAGGGCTTTGACGAAATCATAATTTGGATATTTTTTATAATGGATATTTCGTGGTTTTACTTATTTCTGAGAATTGCAGAGTTTGGCAGCGTTACGGCAGCAGCAAATGATTTATCATTTTCACCAACAAGTGCGAGTGATCGTTGCCGCCTCCCTAAACACAGCTTAGATGTATGCTAAACGCCTATAAGCATCTGTCAAAAAGGCTTTTAGCTGATGAAAAGATTAATAATAAAAAAGTTATTTCCTTGAAACCTATGCCTAGAAAAGATTATATTGATTTTGGTGGTTTTAAAAGTGCGACATTTACAGCCCGAAACCCGTACTGTTAGATCATTACAGCCTTAGCATTGTTTTCTATTCCGATGTACCCATACCCCCTATATTGGCAATGGCATCAGCCCCCCCCACCAAAGGGCAGCTAGAACGTTCCCTTTCTCAGAAAGTGCAGGCGTTATATCGCAATCAATTAGGTCAACAACCGACCAAAGTGAGCTGTCAGCTCTGTGACGAAAAATTGATTATCATCCTAGAAGATTCCTTGACCCCGCCCGAGCAAATTTTGGCTCAGAAGGGACAAGCAGACTTAGCTGAAGAAGTTCGAACAAATCTAGATGATTTTATGAAACCGAAGCTAAAAAGCCTGGTGGAGGAAGTCTCAGGCGTTACCGTAACCGATTTGCTCAGTGATGTTACCTTGGAGTCTGGACTCACTGGTATTATCGCCATGCTAGAGAAGACGCCAATGGTACGTAGCACGTCATAAAGGCCCCAACCCTGAAGATTATGCCCCAATCGGAAAATTCAAAGGTTTAGTCAATTGGGGGTGAAAGGAGACATGCTGGCAAATGAGAGCTTCCAAAGCCTCAATCAGATAGGGCTTACACAGATAGTCACAACAGCCTGCCTGCAACAACTGTTGTTTCTCTGTCGAAGTTGCTAAGCCCGTGACGGCAACAACAGCCACCGATTCAGCTTGGGGTAGCTTCCTCAGTTGCTGGAGAACGTCAAACCCACTCAAGTGAGGCATGACGATATCGAGCAGGATCAGATCTGGCACCGTATCTTTGACCATGGTTAGACCCGCTTGCCCGCCCTTGGCTAATAAGACATCACACCCCAGGCTTGTGACTAAGTGATACAGCAACAGAAGATTATCTGGATCATCTTCAATCACTAAGACTAGAGGACATCGTTTCTGGGGCGCTAAGCCTCTGTTCGATAGGACAATATTTTGATTATGGGGTAACGAAGAGGATTTCATTGGCTCCACCAGGGCAAGTACCGAGAATGACGATCTCCTGAGATAGGAGAACGAAGCATTCCATCAGTGGCCAAGGGGCACTTGAGGTGGATTGGTTCGCCTGACGTTTTGCTGGGGGAAGACTCTTTGCTCAGACTTTATCTAAGTTGAATCAGGAAAGAGTGGCTCAAGCCAACAAATTGACCGTTTTCTTAAAAGATAGTATGAATTTATCATAAATTATTGAGTGTATGCATTAGCAATAGAGGGCTCAACTTTTCAGAGGTGGCATTTTGGTCTTGATGGGTGGTGATCCAGGCTGCTTATGAGTTTGATGCCCATAAAGTGCGTACCTCAGAAGAGGCATTGGAGACTATCAAGCATCAACCCTACGGACCAGGCTTGTTGGCACCGCAGGGTTGATGGCTTACGGAGTCCATATGGGACTCCAGGCTCGATATCGTCAGACTAAGCTACCAGACTTAAGGGGCAGGTGCTGAAGACTCAGTAGATTCTTCACTGATTGAAGGGGCAGGAGAACTAGTGGGTTCAGGAGCAGAGACGTCTGGATTAGAGGACGGTACCGTCTCTTGACTGGAGGGATTCGTGGGTTGAGGCGAAGCAGGCTGGGTTTGGATAATTGTGGGTGGATCGGCGGGTGTTTCGGTGCGTTCGGCGGCAGGTGGATTGGGTAAGGTGATGTTGATATCAGGCGGTGTTGAGGGTTCTGAGGGCTGAGCGGGGACCACTGTGGGCGTCACGTTGGTGTCCTGACGGTTCGTCAGAATGTACCAAGCTAAAATGCCAAGTCCAAAGAAAGTGGTCACAATTATCCCAACCAAGAGGCCCCGAGCGGCATTATCGTTATCTCGAATTTTGAGTTGGCGATCCATTTCGAGCCGGGCTCGTTCCAATCGTGCTTCCATCGCTGGATCATCACTGCTTACGGTTTCGCGATGTTTACGTACAGACCCATCAGAGTAGCGCACTTCTTGATCGATGATGATTTTTTCATCGGATGACGGTTGGGGATATGGACGGTTTGTAGAATGTGTCATAAGGTTTACTCCCGATAACTAAAGGACAGTGCATCTCTCAATGGGGAACAAAAGATTGGCAGAGTGCCTAACTGTCAGAGCTTGATTCAGTGGTTTCATCACTGGGGTTTGGAATATCAATGTCAGGTTTAGGCAGATTAATTTCCGGTTTGGGGATATTGATGTTGATGTCTGGTGGGGGCGCTTCTGATTGGGGGACATTAATCACATCTGTATCTCCCGTCGATGGCTGATTGGTTTGGGCAAACACAAGCCAACCACCAATTCCTAATACCGCGACGGCAAAAACACCCACAAATAGTCCGGTTGCTGGATTGCTTTGACTCGCCCGACTGCCAGCTGCATAGCCTTGCTCGTAGCGAGCTTGTTCTTTTTCGAATTGACTCATAGGGTTTCCTTAACGTTCGGTTTCAGTTTATGGGGACTGATTGGGGGGCATCATCTTCCCAAAGTAGGAACTGGGGGTTTGACCGTTCTCCCCCTAAAGGTAGAGAGAAGTCCGTCCTGGATGTAGCTGGACAGGGGCTAAACCCGTTTGGTCAGGCCAAGTAAGACCGAAAGCATAAAACAGACGATAAATATGTAGAACAGAATTTTTGCGATCACAGCGGCACTGGCAGCAATACCGCTAAACCCAAGGAAGGTGGCAATTAAGGCAACCACCAGAAAGGTCAGGGTCAAATTGAGCATGAAGCCCCAAAAAAGGTCCAGCAACCTATCAAGGCAAACTGGACCTGACTACCAGAAACTCAATGCCTAATTGAAGTAACGATTAGTCGATCGCTTCTTTGACTTTGTCTTTTGCGTCTTCAGTGGCATGACGAACTCCTGCTTCTGCCTGCTTGGCTTTGCCAGCGGCTTGATCTTCAGGATCGCCTGTCACATTCCCTAAAGCTTCTTGGGCCTTACCTTCGATATTTTTAGCTGTGGCTTTTGCTCTATCTTCAGTACTCATAAAAGTTTCCCTCCTAAAGGCTACATTGCGTTTGGTTTGTACAGCTTTATCCTAGGAAAGGTCATCTTAAAACTCGTCTGTCCATGGGACGGTTCTCAGATTAAGGACGGTCCATCTTTAGGTGGATAGATCCCATCTAAACCGCAGTCAAATTTCCTCTAGGTGTAATCCCAGAGGATATCAGTGCCAAGCCTCAATATTTCAGGCATGAGAAAAATAGCGACCAAAATGAGATTAGACCCATCTGCAATGGGCCAACGGGAAGTCAGCCCAATCGATTGACGAGAGCAGTGGATTATTCAAACAATTCTTTCACTGCATCTTGGGCATCTTCCGCTGCAGATTCAATATTTTGCTCCAGATTGCCAATGGCATTTTGAGTTCGCCCCATATCCTGTTTAGCTTTACCTGGAACTTTCTTAAACGCGCTTTGAGTGGCCTGAATATCTTGTTGTGCTTTGCCTTGGGCTTGTTTAACTGCACCTTCTGCTTTGGTGCTGGTGCCGCTGCCGAAGGTCTTATCGATATCGGTTTTGGCCATGTTATCCAATTGTTCTGCCCGACTGGAGCCAAATAAAGCCATCAGTTGAGGCTGATTCGGTGCTGCGATCGCATCCATGGGAAGTGTCCCTAGACTGCTGATCAAAATCGAAAATGACAATGCCAATGTATAGGTAACTTGGCGGCAAATACGAATGAAACCAGGACGCATAACTTCCTCCTTAATCTTCTTTAGTTTTTTCAAAACCCTGAGTGGATTTCTACTCCTATTTACCCTGAGAGATGGGGCGAATAAATCTCCCCCAGGATCTAAATAGAATAAGGGTGAGTCTCCCTAAAGGTAGAGTTTGTGGCTATCTATATATATCTGTCCCTTGTGAATATAAAGCTAGATATTGTGTGAGCTATCAGAACTATTTTTCTCTGTTTTGGCGATAATTCAAGGGTTTATATATAAGAATATTATTGAGGTTTTGATCCTTTATCAGTACGCATGGTAATCCTTTGGACATAAGAGTTTGGATCAGCTTTATGTCTTAAGGCTGATGCTGGATACGGCTTGCTTGTCAGATAATTAAGACATCGAACATAAGCAATTTTACGGAGTCTTACTTTATGAGTAATGAGCATTTATCTGCTGTCTTAATAGAAGAACTATCCCCCGAAGAAAGAGAGCAAGGTTATGTCAAGGATGAAGCTGGCTTAACGAATAAATTTGCAGTTGAACCCGAACCATATGCTGCTGAGCCAGGCGAAAGACCAGAAGATTTCTTCGGATTTACCCCCTTTGCTGAAACCTTGAGTGGACGAATCGCGATGATTGGTTTTGACCTGCTAGTCCTCACAGAAATTGTGACTGGCAAGGGGATTATCCACTTATTGGGGTAAGTCAAGTCTCTGCAGAGTCTGACTTGATAAATCGAGATTGACTAAAAAGGTTTCTCGCACTCAATCATAAACATTTATAGGAGCATCGTAATTATGGAACGCCGAAAAGCAAAACTTGGCTTTACTCAGTTTGCTGAGACTTGGAGTGGTCGTCTAGCCATGATGGGATTTACCCTCTCAATTATTGCTGAATTAATCACTGGCCACGGTCTTTATAATCAGCTCTTGGCCTTATAGTAGTCATAAAATAAATAATTTAAGCTTTATTGCCTTCTGCCTGAATATTTTCTAAAGTATTCAAAATAGAACCCTCTGGGCGTATCCAACAGTTGGGGGAGGGCGTCTTGAAGCTTGGCCCTCACCCCCTGTTCTTGGCTGTGTAGGAATAGAGTTTATTGAAGATAGTCTAGGCATTAGATAAGCTCCTAATGCTTGGGCTATTTTTAATGGTTGCATGAAATATTTTTACAACTTTTGGCTGATAACTAAACCAAAAACTCATCCTTGCGATGGATGTATGGCAGATGAATATTTGATTAATTAGTAGAAGAAAAGGAAAAATGGGAAATATATATGCGACCTTACAATATTGGTTTAACGACTGAACAACGACAAGGTGTGATTCAACTTTTAAATCAAGATTTGGCTGATTTATATTTACTGGTCATTAAAACCAAGAAATATCACTGGGATGTCGTGGGTCCCCAATTTATGACCCTTCATCACCTTTGGAAAAAACAGTATGAAACCTTGACCTCAAATGTTGATGCTTGTGCAGAGCGAATCCGAGCGTTAGGTGGATATCCGCTGGGGACTGCCAAGGGTTTTTTGGATAACGCAACGATAAGTGAACACCCGGGTGACTTGCCCACTACAACGGATATGGTGGCTCGTTTAGTCAACGATCATGAACAGGTCATTCGTAATTTGAGAGAACATATCGATCACTGTTCTGAGCAATTCCATGATGAAGGAACAGCAGATTTCTTGACAAGTTTAATGGAAGAGCATGAAGAGATGGCCTGGATGTTGCGATCCTTTATTGAAGGAGAACACGTCGATGCCAGTGGTTCACGGTCGGGATTGAATCTGCAAGCAAGTGTGCATTAGATTTTGCGATGGCCGTAGGCCAGCCTACGGCCATCGCACATCAACTCAACGCTATCCCTCTGGGATGAAAGGGTTACCTACTCCAATCATCTGACCTTTCGGGCAATAATGGGCTAGATTGATACACCTCATTCTCCTTGCTATGGAAGAAATTTCAATAATGATCTATGCAGTTTGTTTCTAATCCATCTATCTCCCTCAAAATCAATGAAATGAAGAAAAGGGTGTGCTGGCAACACCCTTTAATTTCGGGCCAAAATATCAATCAGACCCAAGTGGTCTTAGAAAATGGGGAATCGAATCGTCAAGATTTCTCCTTCCTCGTGATCGGAGACAGTGGCACGGGGCAACACCGAGGGGATAGCCCTCAGCGACGCATGATGGAGCTGCTGTTGAAGCATGGAGAAGGAAGCAGCTTTGCTTTACATACGGGAGATGTCGTTTATCTCGTCGGCTCCGATGAGCAATATTCCGAGAACTTTATCGATCCCTATCGCGAGTGGCTCGTGGGGGGACATCAGCCCCAGGATATTGCCTACGATCAGATGGTGTTTCAATTCCCGTTCTTTCCAGTCCCCGGAAATCACGATTATTACGACTTGCCCTGGATATGGGGATTGATGTCCCAAGTGACGTTGCCCTTGCGTAAGCTATTCCAACGCCAATTTGATTTAGATGTCGGTTGGCACGGTTCCCACAAGGGAGAGGTCTATGCCAAAGCTTTTTTGGATTACGTACAGGGCCTCAGTGACTCAGAACTCAGACAACATCTAGACACCCACTACACGTCCTGCTCAGAGTCAGAGAAGTGTCTGCGATACCAACCGGGCCAATTTACTCGGCTCCCAAATCGCTACTATCAGTTTAGCCAAGGCGGGATTGATTTTTTTGCCCTGGATTCCAATACGTTTAATGCACCTCAGGCTTTGCCGGATACAGAAGCGGGCCAGCGATTGAAGCAATATCTGCTTAAAACTCGCCAATCCCTGATGCAGCAGAAGACAGACGCATTAAGAGCAGCGGTAGACATAGACGACTTAGAGATTGAGGACACTTATAGCAAGGTCGAACAAATTGAAGAGCAAATTCTGGATATTGATAAGCAGTTAGCCAATGAGACAGAAGCGGCTGTTGATATAGAACAACTCACCTGGCTCAAGCAACAGCTGATCCAATCCTGGCAAGATCCATCTGCTCGGGGGCGAATCTTATTTTTCCACCATCCGCCCTATGTGACAGAAGCAACCAAGTGGTATCAGGGCCAAACCTTAGCCGTTCGGCAAAACCTACGTTGGGTCCTGAATGGTGTTCAACGTCAGGTGGGTGAACTCAGCCAAGGTCGATCAATCGTAGATTTAGTCATCAATGGCCATGCCCACTGCATGGAGTATTTGATGACCGGAGATACAGGACATGCCGATGCCAATCTTAATTGGGTGATTTGTGGTGGTAGTGGTTTTAGTCTGCGCCGTCAGCGGTCTGAAGGACCGGAGTTAACGGAAAAACAGGAAGGAGAAAAACGCATTGTGGCGCGATCGCATCTCTATATCGGTCGATATGGACATGGCTCCCAAAAACATCGGCCCTATTCGGGCTTGCGTATCGATGTTAAAGCTGGAACACCGCCGAAAATTATTCTTCAACCCCTAGTTACCGAACGATTTCAGCATCAGTGGCAAACCCCCGTCATGGATACCATTGAACTCAAGTAATATCCTATTTTTTCCCTGTCAAGTTCAATCCCCAATAAAGAGACCTGAATAATGGTTATCTTTATTGGGGATTGAATACGCAGGCTGTGTTTGCAGCTAGCGAACTGCTGCTTGAGGAGTCTGACAATCGCAGATAACACTACTCAAGATATCTTTGGCAACAGCGAGAGGTCCGGTGCCATCAGATGCTTGCTCAGCACCGCCAATCAGACCATCAATGGTACCAGCCACTTTAGCAACCCGAACACCATCAACAGTGAGTTGTGACGTGGGATATTTTTGCAAAAATTCTAAAAAAGAAATTTGATTATCATCACTGAGAGAGAGCAAGATCGCCGATCGCAGAGCCTGCATATTGGCTTTTCGATCGGGGGTATGAATGACTTGCCCCGCTTGGAACAGGGCATATTCTCCAGGCAGTATCGTCAGAATTTTATCAGCCGTACGCAAGTTGACCTTGAGGTTTTTAGTCATAAACTGACGGGCAACTTCTGGATCTTGTCCTGATACATTCAGAAAAAATTTGAGCTTAGAAGACGCTTTGCCAGTCTCAGCAAAGGTTTCTAACTCATCAATCGTGAGAGATTGGCCGAACTGATTGTAAGTAAAAACAACCTTCTCTGCCGCCTGAACAGAGGTCGTAGGTGCTATCAAGCTGGTAGCTGAAATTGAGGCGAGTGCGGAACAAGTCAGTCCTTTAACAATTCTCCCACGTCTAAATTTTTGAAATAATGAATACCAATGGGCCATTAATCGACTCCGTAAACAGTAGTAAATCCTGACAAGCATTCAAAGGCATGATGCTCAGATATTCCCTACAAACGCTATTGAGCTTGGACTGGAATAACAGATGTTTCGGTTGTTGAGATCGGATCCTGAGGCGTTGACGAAGGAGATTGGGGGCTAGATTGCCCTTTAGGGGAATTGCTATTTTCGGACACCGTTGTTGCAGGTTTCTGATCTGCACAATTATGAGATACCTTTTCAGCTTGATAGGTTGAGCCAGAATTGGTCTCGGAGTCTGCTTGTGTTGTGTTGCAATCGCAAATAAAGTCAGACAATACGCCTTTTGCGACTTCTAGAGCCGGTAATGTTTTTTCGACAAAGCCACTGACCTGGGTGTAAGTGCTCTCTAAATTCGTTAAGTTAACTCGAATAGTGTTCTGGGGATACTTGTCGATGATTTCTATAAAAGAAACTCGCTCATCCTCAATGGAGTTCAGAACTGCTGTCTTCAGGGATTCAAGCCCATCTTCTGTTCTGCCAGAAGTGCTAGAAATGGCCTGATCAAGCTTGAAGAGGAGAAACTCCCCATTTGAGCCTTCCAGAAAATTTTGTAAAAACGTGGGTACAGTGATTTGGGTAGAAAGCGCTTTACGGGCGACCTCTGGGAGTTCCATATCCGTGTCTAGCAGCTTTTCCAATGATGGAGGTAATTCTCCCGTATTGCTGAAGTCATTCAGTTCGCTGCGTGTCACGGTTACTTCGGTATCTTTATAGCGGACAAATATACTCTCTGCAGCTTGGGTTTGAGTTGCAAAAAATAAAGCATTCATTGTCGTCAAACCAGCAACACTCCAAGAGAGCAGTGATTGGAACGCTGTTTTCATAGGAGACTCCTTTCAATGGGCTTATCAATGGGGTGAATTTCTGAAGTAAACAGGCTATCTGAGTTGAATTACTCGCAACTGTGGTTAGATCTAGTTTACTTATCATCTATTATCATAGATTTTCCAGAAATTTCTATCCTCTCTGAGGATATGTTGTCTCCTTTCAAATTCAGCCGTTGGGAAGATGTCTAAGCACAGCCTTTATGGTGCTTGAGGACAACCTCATAGAGAAAGACGGCAGAACTCTCTAGACAAAGTTCTGCTGGCTAAAGTTGGCATTAAGTGCCAGTTCGCTCTTGCAAAGCATCGGACATGTAAGCGCGATCCCCTAACCGCTGCAACAGGGGACCATGTTCGTCAAATTTCACAATGCTTAATGAGCCTGCCAAGCAGTCAATGCGATCGCGATAGCGTCCCAAATCAATGCCTAATAGTTGGCAAAGGATAATTCGGATCGTTGTCTTATGAGACACCACCAGTACAGGTCCATCGCTACAGGTATCTTCAATCTCAGCAATGACTGGCATGGCTCGATTGGCAACTTCAACCGCTGTTTCTCCTCCACCTGTGGGTGCGTTCCAGGCGGGTTCAGTCATCCAGCGAATGTAGTCTTCTAAATATTTCGATTTGACTTCATCGCGAGCTTTCTCTTCCCAGTCACCAAAACTCATCTCTCGCAGACCTTCTCGAACCTGGGGTTCCATCCCTAGTGCCTGGCAAAGGGGGGCAGCGGTTGCTGCTGTGCGTTTCATGGGGCTAGTAAAAATAGCCTGCCAGGGAATGTGGCCATAAGCTTGTGCAAATTCCGCCGCCATTACTTTGCCTTGTTCGGTTAACGTTAGATCCAGTTCACCGCAGAATCCACCGCTGATACTAAATGGCGTCTCTCCATGCCGTAAGAAATAGACCTGTAGTCCCATTTTTAAACTGCTCCTATCGGGTTGCTTGAAATTAGAGTTGATTCTTCAGCCAAAAGGGATGAATTAACCCGTTTTAGTAATCGCAATACGTCAGCCCGAGCTTACGCTGCAGCCATACCTTGCTGAAGAAAACGGCGGATGGCTGCTTTTTCTAGCAAGCCTACGAGCGCACCACTTTCCTTAACGACCGCTAGGGTTTGAAGCTTCTCTTTATCCAGTAAGGTCACAATATCCAGCAGGGATTGAGTGGACTGCACCACTGGAGGGAGTACGGCTGGCTGTAGGATGTCTTGGACGGACACTTGGGGCCATTGCATCGTAGACACTGAATTTAGATCCTCTAAGTTCACGGCCCCCACGAGCTGTCCTTGCTCGTTGACGACCAGAAATCTAGAGACTTTACCTTGATAGGGAATCGCCTGATTGGCTAGCTGGCGAAGGGAAGCATTGAGGCCAATCACAAATTCACCTTCGATCACCACATCTGCTGCAGTGTATTGGCTAAGCTCTTCCTGAAGCTGGGAAGATTGAAGCGCTCGCCCTGCATTTTGGTACAAGAACCAGCCGATCAATGCATTCCAGACGCTGAGGGAAAGGATACCGGATGCGATCGCAATACCCCCCACAACCTGGCCAGCACGGGCAGCGATTCTGATGCCTCGATAGCGATTACCCGTAATCTTCCAGACGGCTGCTTTGAGAACATTACCTCCGTCGAGTGGTAGACCGGGAATCATATTGAACAAGGCTAGAAACAGGTTAATCGTGGCTAGGAACCCAACGATGGCGGCAATTGGGCCGCTAAGAGATAGCTGCATGCCCCCATAGGAGAGGAGCGCCCAAAGGAGAACGCTAACGGCAGGACCTGCGATCGCAATGGCAAACGATCCAAAGGGCGTTTTTGATTCCTCTTCCAGACTGGCAAGGCCGCCAAACAGAAACAGCGTGATGGACTTCACTTCAATCCCTTGCTGCATCGCCACTAGGCTATGGCCGAGTTCGTGGGCGAGGACTGAACTAAACAGTAGAATTGCCGTCACGAAGCCCAGAAGCCAAGGTGCAATCCCTATTAACTCTGGAAATTGAGCGGCTAGGCCATTGCCATAGGTCCAAGAAAAAAATAGCAACACTAGAAACCATGATGCATTGAGATAGAAAGGGATGCCAAAGAGGCTGCCTAATCTATAGTTACCGTTCATAAAAAGACTCCTAATCGATGGATGAGCAATCCTCTGGATAGGTCAGCGGTATTGCCCCTTATTGATAATTGTAACGAAATGTAAATCTTCACCTTTCCGTAGTAACCGACCTCAATCGTTCGGTTCTCCAGCAGGGCGGTTCAGTGGACCAGTCCGTTTGTTATTCACCATGCGCCTTGTTCTGTGGTGGTGGTTTAGAGAGAAACCGCTACTTCAGAACCGCCCCATTCGCGATGCCTATTATCCGGCTGTTATGGATCAGAGCCTTCCAGGGATTCTTGCAGTTGGTTGACTTCTTGCAAGGTAGCAACGGAATCCCGTTGAGTTGAGCGTTGAATGTAATTGAGTTTGAGTTCCTCTAGTAAATCGGAGAGGAGGTGCTGTATTTCTTGTTGCGTTGTGGTTTGGCTCAATTCATACCGGAGGACTTGTTTGAAGGACTGAGCGAGCTGTTCAAACAGCTGGCGATTGGTGGGATCTTGATAAGAGGTGGTCAAGATCTCATAGGTAGATTGGGCCAAGGCATCTGCTAACTGGTCGGTCAGATCGAGGGGGAGCACTGCAATGCCTGGGACTTGCTCGATGGTTTTGTAAATATCTGAGCGCTTGATCGTACTAGCAAGACTTTGATGCAGCAGCATCTCTAGCTCTGGTTGCAGTTGGGGGATCACCTGTCCGAAGGTGAGCTGTAAGAGTCGATCTGCGATCGCATCCAACGTATCGTTACCTCCCACGTGGATGTAGTTATCGCTTTGGAGCAAGAGTCGAGCCGCATCCCCTTGTTTGACCGCATCCTGAGTTTGGTTCACCAGTCGAACCAGCATAAACATAGAGACTCGATCTGCCAGGTAAGCAATGGGCTCGTGGGTAATGTGAGTGATGATTGCTTCCACGTTTGCTAACTCTGCACGATGGATATAGATCCCTGCTGGAATAATGCGTAGCCATTGCCAGAAGGGAAGCAGTAGGAGCAGATTGTACCAGCGCCGCAGCATAGCCTGGGGCCAGGTTATGCTGCGGCGCTGACGACTTAACACCCCTGTTTCGCGCAGGTACTCTAATCCGAAAAATGCAGCGAAATACCGATCAACTCGCCACAATCCGTTCTCGTAAATGGGGTCATACCCATACACCAGTTGGGGGAACCATTGGAAAATTTGCGATCGCAATGATCCATAGGAGAGGTGAAACAACACCAGTCCTAAATTGAAGAGAACCACTACAGTCACAAAGAGCCGCCACCAGCTCACAGACTGGTAGCGGGATTGCTGTCTAGTCGAGGCGTCTGTCATGCCCATTATTAGCTAGCTTGGGGTTGCTGAGGACCTGGACCAAACAGATCGGTATCGACGAGACCAAAGATCACCATCGGCCAACCATCAGAGATGAGGTTTAGACCAACAAGAAGGCCCAGAATCCAAGCAGAGTCAGCAGGCCAGCCCAACATAATGGAAAGACCAAACACAACGGCAAAGACACCACTTCCTAGGGTCCAATACCAGCCAGACTCTTCCTCTCGCATACGAATAGCCATCACGGCTTGCAAAATACCTTCTACAAGAAGGAAAGAACCCACAGCGAGGGTTAGGGTCAGGACTCCTTGAAGGGGATAGAACAGCAGCAATAAGCTGGAGCCAATGTAGCCTGCGCCTAAGAGAAACTTAAAGGCTAGGCTTTTTACATTCGCGCGAGACTGATAGGCATAAATCAGTTGAATAATACCGCTGCTCAAAAAGACCCCTGCAATCACTAGTTCCGTAGCCAACGTGCTGACAAAGGGCATGGCGATGGCGACGAAACCTAGGACAACGATCAAAGCCCCCAGGGCGATAGACCATTTCCCGAATGAGGGCTGGTTATTTTGAATATCTTGGTTACTCATGTGTGTATCCTTTCTGGTTGCGAAATATTGAAATTTTAATTTCGCGATTCAATCTACAATCATCATCTCTGAAATGGTTTTGAATTAAATCTACCTTTAGATAGAAAACTATAAAGCTTCACCTAACCTAAGGTATATCTAGTACTTTTACAGGAGCTGTTGATATTAATATTTTTATTCAAAAATATAGTTTATACCTTTAATTACTTACAGATAACGCGAATAAAAAATCTACCTTCTTAAGAAAGATTAGGTGAGCCAAAAATCTCTGTCTAAAGGTAGTTCCGTGACAACCTTACTTGTCTATATCATTAATTTAGTTGCTCGACAAAGATTGAGCAAAAACGCAGTTTTTGAGGATTTTAAATGGACGTTATAGCCTACGTTTTTATCTTGGCCTGTATTATCGGATTATTCTTTTTTGCTGTTTTCTTCCGAGAGAAACCCACCCTTGAGAAAATTCAAAGCCGTAGTTTTCGTGAATCGTCTCAGTCTACTAGAAGATAAAATAGTATATTACGCGCCATCTGATTTTTGGATGGCGCGTAATATAATGGCAACAAAACACGATATAAATAAAAATTTAATTCAACCTAGAAATTTGTTTGGAATTGCCTATTATCTTATGAGATTTTAGGTCATAAAAATAATAGTTTGCAGATTTTACCAAGAGAATTTGCATTTATTTAGAACAACTTGACCACAACAAGTTATTCTTCTTGAGGCCAAGTAAATCTGAACGTCGTACCATGATTGACTTCAGATTCGACTTGAATGCTTCCCCCTTTTGACTCAATAATCTTCTTGACGATCGATAGGCCAATTCCTGTATTTTCTGTTGCGTCGCGACTATCTAAGACTTGAAAAATTTTAAAGATCTTGTCGTGATAATCCTCGGCAATACCTGGGCCATCATCACTAACCATAAACTCATAAAAATCTAATTGCTTTTGCCCTGAGATACGAATATGCCCCTCTGATTGGTGATGATGTTTGATGGCATTGCTCAGTAAGTTGCTAAAGACCTGCTGTAATTGGAGGGTATCCGTTTGTAGAGTGGGCATTGGCCCCACAATCTCGATTTGAAATTCGGTAGGGGGAGCCAACGAATCAATGATGTCGGTCAGTAGGTCGCCGACTCTAACCGTTTCTATGGTGGATTGGCGGCGTCCTACCCGAGAAAATTGCAGCAGCCCGTTAATCAACGCCTCCATGCGATGAACCCGTTTTCGCATCAAGTTCATCTGGTAGCGATTTTCTTCATCTAGTTTTTCGTCGAGATCTTCTTCAATCCACTCAGAAAGATTGGCAATCGCTCGCAAAGGGGCTTTCAAGTCGTGAGAAACCACATAGGTAAACTGGTCTAGCTCCTTATTGCGTTGGGCTAGGGTGAGATTTGCCGTTGCCAAAATTCGGTTGGTTGCAGCTAATTCATCCGCGCGGCGCAGCATTTGTTTTTCCGTTTGCCGATACAAAGACAAAGCGGCGGCAAACCCCAACAGGCTAATCACACCAGACACCCCCAATAGGGCATCATTGACAAACCTCGCTTGGCTTAAACGGATGCGACGTCTCACTAATATTTCCTGCTCAGCATCTTTAAAGTCTTGCAAGGATTGCCGAACCGCATCCATCCGGGCTTTCCCTTGTTCTACTAAAGCCCCGAGGCGAGGGGCCTGGGGCGCAAATCGGAAATCGTTTTCAATTTGTTTCAGGGTTTTAGTCAGAACATCCAGTTCTTGTTGGATTAATTGTTCTAGCTCGGTAATCTGTTGGTGTTGTTCTGGATTTTCTTGAACTTGTTGAGATAATTCTTGTAGCGTCGGCTCGATTTCAGGTAACGCTTCTCGATAAGAGACTAAAAATTTTTGGTCTTCGGTGAGTCCATAACCCCGAATGCCTGTTTCTGCATTGATCAAGGCGTTTAAGAGTTGATCGCTGGTACGTAATACCTTTTGAGTATGGACGATCTGCTGATAGGTAAATTCTTCATTCTTGCGGGTGCCGATCCAGGCTGCCATGGTGATTAACAGACAGGTTAAAGGGATGGCTAAAATAACTGTTCCTTGGCGCGTCAGGGATAAGTTCGTCCAGTAGTGCAGGATGGATTTTCCCTTTGCGGTTTTTTTGGCTTTAGATGTTGGCTCGGCTTGTCCCATAGTTTTGCAACGTTAGGTTCAGTCTCCCTAGCAACTTGTTAAATGACTAAGCCTGACCGGAGGGCTCTGACGGCAGCTTGGGTTCGGTCATCGGCGCAGAGCTTATTCAAAATGCTGCGCACGTGAGTTTTGACGGTGCCGACGGAAATATAGAGCTTGTCGGCGATAACGGCGTTACTGCATCCTGCCACAATCAGTTCTAAAACTTCTAATTCGCGATCCGTTAACGGTTCTGTTTCTAAGATGGCTTGGTATTCCGGATCGGTGGCTTTAATGACCGTGGTGTCAGCTTCAGCATCTTGGGGGGCCTCTTTTGATGCTTTAGCTTGCTGCAAGACAATCCGGGCAATGTTGGGATCAATCCAAGCGTTACCCTCATGGGTCAGCTGAATGGCACTGAGTAAGTCTTCGACACTGATTTCCTTGAGGCTGTAGGAATCTGCGCCAGCAGCAAAGGCTGCCAGTACGGCATCTTCACTGGTATTGGCTGTCAACATCAGCACCTTGGTTTGCAAGGTTTCATCCGCTTGCTGAATTTGTTTGAGCTGAAGGGTGACTTCAATACCGTCGATATCGGGTAAGCCAATATCCAAAATGGCAACATCGGGTTTGTATTGCTGAATTATCTCCAGACCTTGGCGACCATTGGCCGCCGACCCAAGGACATCCACGGTCCCACTGTGCTGGAGTGCGGCTGTCAGGCCCACACGGCTGAGATCATGGTCTTCGATAATAACAACCTGAATTTTAGTCATGGGTTCGCCTTTTCAACGGGTGAGTAAGAGGAGCAGGAAACGGACTAGGGTGCCGTTAAAGATAGGTCAGACGGGGATGTTCGTTTGACTTCAATGGAGATATACCGATCGTGGCACTGATTGCTTTGGCTTGCTCAATATTGTCGGCAATCGTTTGGCAAAGGTCATCGATGGGTAAATCATTGGCATCTTGGCCAAAGGGGTTATCCAATTCTCGTCCCACCTCTTCCAGTCCCAGCAGAATAAAGCTCACCACCGCCACCATGGGCAATGCCCATCCATGAATGTCAGGCACCCAGCGGAAAGGTAAGCCTACACAGTAAATCAGAATCAACCGTTTCAAGTAAATTCGATAGGCAATGGGAAGGGGGGTGGAGCGAATGCGTTCACAGCTACTCATCCCTTCAATCATTTTGCCAAGAGCCTGGTCAAGATTGGCGGCTTGGTTACTGTCGATATAGCCTTGCTGCAGCGCCTGTTGCAGGTGCATCCCGATCCAAAATGTTATTTGTAAGGGAGGATGCTGGGCGTCTGCCAAAATTGGAGCTTGCTCAGGCGTAACCAAGCCTTCCAGTGAGTCACCGATGGGTTCTGATCGCAGGTGGAGTTTTGTGGCTAGGGCAAAGGCGACCAGTAGATTGAGTAGGGTGTCTCTATCCGTAGAGGGGGTGGCTTTGGGGGAGGGCCAAAGTAAGGCAACCTGACGAGCAAAGTTGCGGCTGTTAACGATTAGCATTCCCCAAGCTTTGCGGCCATCCCAAAACCGATCGTAAGCCGTGTTGGTACGAAACACGAGCAGTAAGCCTAAGACCAGATTGTAGACGACGTTGGTGGTTAAGTCACCGATTTCTTGGAGGTAGATGGGGTAGCCAAAATAATCAAGACTACAGATGACCAAGGTAAATCCGGTAAAGGCCAGAATTCGAGGCAGGATAATGCCCGCAACGGAGCCGTCGAGTCTGAAGGTGGTTGCTAGCCAATTCGATTTAGTTGGAGTATCCATAGTGTCGTTTAGCTGGAAAGATTGAGTTCGTCGGCTTGGGTTTCAATAAACAGCCGCATGCGACGAACATTGCGATAGTTGGCAGTCTGGGATTGCGCTTGGTAAAGAGCTGCAGCTTGGTTTAAATCTGCGATCGCACGTTCATATCGCTCCTGCAAATAATGGACCCAACCTCGCTGCTCCAGAATTTGTGGGTTTTGTCCAGCGGAGAGATCTACCGCTTTATTGAAGGCTTGGAGGCTATTGGTATAATCCTCGTCAATCAAAGCATTCATTCCCACTGTTTGCCAGTCCTGGGCCGTTTGTAGCGTATATGGTAAAGGCTGACGAACGGTGGTGGGGCGTTCAAAGCTGCGGTGCGGCTCTCTAGGTGTTGCCGTTGCTATTCCGGGTAGAACGCTATTTAAGACAATCACTAAACATAAGGTTGGTACGAATCTCAAAGGCATAAATAGGTCGTGTCATTACTAATTTCCACCTTAGAAAATTCAGGCGCTTCATCCATCTTCTAAAAGACAGGATTATGTCTCTCTCTTTGGAGAGAGACGGATCAAAAATTTGAGTCATGAATGGGGCACGATCCCTACCTTAGGGAGGATGAACAGAAATATAAGTTACGGCTAGAGATAGAGGAAAGTCTTCGGCAACTTCCTATTAAATGTAACTAGTCAGATTTGGCCTTAACTTATGCAACCTAACCATCAGCTCTTGACCGATCCTCAGGCATCTGCCCCTAAATCGGGTGGTATTACTTACCAGGAGGCCCTCAAAAAAAGGGCGGAACGGCCTACTCAGCTCTTATCTTCATCCCAGTCCTTGTTGAGTTTAGAGTCCGTTGGACGGACTGATGTAGGGCGTGATCGCACCCATAACGAAGATTACTTTTCGATAGATCAGCAGCACTTTTGTACCTCTGACTTTCTAGATGGCAGCTATCGAGGTCTCTATATCCTTTGTGATGGCATGGGGGGCATGGCGAAAGGCGCAGTAGCGAGTAAACTAGCGACTAAAACCCTACGGAGTTATCTGAATAGCCGCTGGCAGCGTCATTTACCCACTGAAATTGGTTTAGAACTGGCCATTAATACGGCCAATAAAGCAGTTTATGAACGCAACCTAAAAGAGCAGCGCGCTGGTTCAGACCGCATGGGAACCACTGCCGTTGTAGTGATGGTAAATAATACCCATATTAGATACGTCCATATTGGTGACAGTCGCCTGTATCGATTGACACGACAATCTGGTTTACAACTATTAACTACCGATCACAATGCCTATCAGCGGGCTTTGCAGCGGGGCTACTCCCCAGAAGAAGCGCAAGCCTTTGGGCCACAACTGACCAAAGCCTTAGGGCCTTGGTCTGGAGAATCGCTCCACCCTCAGTCTCAAACCTTAGCGGTGGAAGAAGATACGGTCTTTATCCTCTGCTCTGATGGCCTCAGCGATCATGATTTATTGGAAAAACATACCAATAGTCATTTAATAGGAATGTTGGATTTTCGGACCGATCTTACGAATGGGATGGATCAACTGATGGCCTTGGCCAACCAGAAAAATGGTCACGACAACATTACTGCGATCGCAGTTCGGTTGCGACCCCAGCCATAATCAACTTGCAACCCTATCGCTCGGACAGAGAGCTTAGCAATGAGGGGAGTGTCTTGAAAGTCTTCTCCAATAGACTTTTATTCTCGACCTTGATGTTTGCCAAACAACTCCATCAATCTCTTCCTTTTTGTAGAGTTACAACCCCGCAGCGGTCCTATAGTCTAGAAGAAATTCCCTATGATTTAGGTCAATGACAATTGATAGTACAAGGTGGCTTGAGAAGGAGATGAATGACAAAGCAATCAATATTTTGCTCGTAGAAGATGACGAAGTAGACGTGATGAACGTCAAGCGGGCTTTTAAAAAAGGCATGATTTCTAATCCCTTGTATGTCGCCAATAATGGCCTGGAAGCCTTGTCCATGTTGCGGGGAGAAGAGAGAGAGAAACCACCCATACCCAAGCATCGCCGCTTGATTCTGCTGGATCTCAACATGCCCAAAATGAATGGGTTAGAATTTTTAGAAGTTTTGCGCAGCGATCCAGACCTGAAATCGATTCCAGTGGTGGTATTGACCACCTCCGATGAAGATCGCGATCGCATCGAGGCTTACCACTATAATGTGGCCGGTTATATCCTTAAACCCGTAACTTTTTCCAACTTTGCTGAGGTGATGACCACCCTCAATAAATACTGGACTCTTTGCGAAATGCTGTAATGGGATTGATGGACGAGACGCTCAAACTCCTAGTGATTGATGATGATGCTGTCGATCGGATGGCTGTTCGGCGGGCCTTAGACAAAACCAATTTAGAGGTGGATTTGTCCGAGGCGGAGAACGGAGAAGCAGCCCTGACTATTCTGCAAACCCAGCAGTTTGACTGTATTTTTGTTGATTTTTTACTGCCTGATCGAGATGGATTGTCCTTAGCCAAGCAACTGCAGGGACTGCAGGTGGATACTCCCTTTGTGGTGCTGACAGGACAAGGAGATGAGCAAATTGCAGTAGATGTTATGAAAGCCGGAGCCGCTGATTATCTGGCTAAACATCGGATTACACCAGCAACCTTGGCTCGCACCATTCGCAGTGCCATTCGCCTCCATCGAGCCGAGCAAGCGGCCCACGCTGCCAAGCAAAAACTGCAAATCACCAATGATCAGCTACGACAGCAAAATGAAGAACTGGCCCACCAGCGAGCCCAGATTGAAGCCCAGAACCAAGAACTAATTAAAGCCTATCGCCTTAAATCTGAGTTTATTGCCACCATCTCCCACGAGCTGCGAACGCCCATGAATGCGATTATGGGATTCTCTCAATTGCTCTTGCGCCAGTATCCCGATCCCTTGAGTGAGAAGCAGTTAGATATGGTGCAGCGGATTTTTGATAACAGCCGCAACCTGTTGACGATGGTCAATGAAGTGTTGGACTTCTCTAAAATTGAGGCTAATCGCCTCGAACTGCACCCAGAACCCTTTCAACTCTCGGTTCCCATCCTGGCAACGGTGCAAGAACTCCAGGCCCTGGCCGTAGAAAAGGCCCTGACCTTAAAGGCAGAAATCCCGGAGACGTTGCAATCTATCCAGTTGACCAACGATCCAGAATGCCTCCGCCGGGTCCTCGTCAATCTGATTTCCAATGCCATTAAATTTACCGAGGCGGGTGAGATCACCCTCCAGCTCCACCAGCCCCATCCCGACCAAATCGAAATTTCGGTGGTGGATACGGGCATTGGCATAACACCTGAGCAGTTAAGCACCATCTTTGATCCCTTCTGCCAGGCCGATCAGTCTTTAACCCGCCATCATTCCGGGACAGGATTGGGCCTTGCGATTACGGAGTCCTTGGTTAAAGCCATGCAGGGACAGATTTCAGTGACCAGTCAACCGGGAGTTGGATCTACCTTTTCCGTTGAATTGCCCCTACAAGTGCAAACCTTGCCGAATGCCAAAGCTAAATCCTCTGTAATCTAGTGCCCCCTTTGATAAGTTTATGCCACCTGCTTTATTGTCTAACCGCTATATTCTGGCCGTTGACGATCTGCCAGATAATTTGATGCTGCTCAAAATGATGTTGGAGAGCGCTGGCTATCGAATAGAGCTGGCAGATAGTGGTCCAGCAGCACTGGCGCAAATCCAAAAAGCCCAACCCGATTTAGTGATTTTGGATGTGATGATGCCGGGGATGAGTGGCTATGAGGTCACCCAGAACATTCGCAATGATCCTCAGCTACCCTATATTCCCATTCTGCTGATTTCTGCCCATGAGCGTTCCAGCGTGGTCAAGGGACTCGATGCCGGAGCCGATGATTTTATCCGTAAACCGGTGGAATTAGAGGAACTGCAGGCCCGGGTGCGATCGCTTCTGCGTCTCAAACAGTCCATCGACCAGCGGGAGAACTTTATCTCTTGCCTTACCCATGATTTACGGACGCCGTTAATCGCTTGCGATCGCATGGTGGATTTGGTCCGCCAAGGAGTCTTTGGGGAAATTGCGCCAACGGTGGAAGAGGCTCTAGCAGGCGTTAGCAGCAGCAACCAAAATCTGCTACAGATGCTCAACAATTTACTAGAGGTCTACTGCTACGAACTGGGAGAAAAGACCCTTAGTTTTATCTCCATTGATGTGCAGGAACTCGTCACTGAAGTGGTCACAGAACTCAATCCCTTAGCCTTAGAAAAACAGCTGAAGTTAACCTGTGACTGGCAGACAGAGGTGCGGGAACTGAGGTGCGATCGCATGGAGCTACGCCGGGTGATCACCAACCTTATCAACAATGCCATCAAGTTTACGGACACGGGTTCCATAACCGTATCCAGTACCTCCGACCCGAAACACCTTCTCATTGAAATTCAAGATACCGGTGTTGGTATCGCTGAAGCGGATCAAGCTCAGATTTTTGAGCGGTTTAAACAGACCCAGCATAATCGCACTGGCCACGGCCTAGGACTGCACTTATGCCAGCAAGTGGTCCAGGCCCATGGTGGGGAATTGTCCGTGCGATCGCACCCTGGTCAAGGGAGTACCTTTACCCTTCAGCTCCCTCTGGCTATCTCCTAATTGCTGGCCAATGTTCCCTGCATACACAAATCTATACCTTTAGGCATAGATCTGTGTATGCCTACGGGTAGAACTCTTTCCCGGCCAGGGTTGATAGGGTATGGATAAGCCTTCACACCTACAACATTCATTCTGAACCCGATATGGCATCCATCTTATCTGGAGGATGGCATAGTTGCAGAGGAGAAGGATTTGAAGATTTTGCGATCAGGAGCGTTCCCCATGCCCATGACAACCGACAGCAGACAAGCCTATATCGAAAAGGTCAAAGCACAACTCGATCAATACGATGCCCAACTCGCAGAAATGAAAGCCAGAGCCGATCAAGTGGCTGCGAGTGCTCAAGTTGAATACCATTCCATGATGGAAGAAGCTCTAGTGAAACGAGATGCCATGCAGGCTCAACTCATCAAACTTCACCGTTCTAGCGAGAGCGCGTGGGAAGAGATCCAAAACGGTTTAGAAAAAGCTGGACAAGAATTACAAAAATCCTTTGAAGCTGCTTTAGGGAAATTTCAGTAAAGAACTGGAGTGCTCCATCATCTGTTTCTTCTGAAAAAGTCAGCCATATTCCAGAAAATTATAGGTAGAAATCAATCACGATAATGTCCAATATTCTTAAGACGATTGAGTCAAGCTTAAATGAGCTGCTAGCGAGTGCAGTAAAAATTTTTCCAGCGTTGTTAACAGCTGTCATTGTTTTATTCCTAACCCGATATATGGCGCAATTTGCGCAGCGTCTAGCGGGCAAAGCTGGCAAGACCGCCTTTCGGAGTCATTCTATTCAAATCCTCCTAGAGAAAACAGCCTATGTTATGACTTGGGTAATTGGTGTCGTTTTTGCGGGGGTGCTAGCCTTTCCTGGCTTAGATTTAGGAGATATTATTGCCACTCTGGGTTTAGGTTCTGTGGCGATTGGTTTTGCCTTTCAAGACATTATCAAAAACTTTTTCGCAGGTATTTTATTACTATTGCAGGAACCCTTTAGCATCAATGATCAAATCATCATCGATAGCTTTGAAGGGACTGTCGAGAAAATCAATTTTCGCACAACTCAGATTCGCACCTATCAGGGAGAACGGATTCTGATTCCCAATGCCAATGTGTTTACCAGTGCGGTGCAGGTGCAAACAGCTTATCCCAGTCGGCGGACGGATCTTGGGGTTGGGGTTGATTACAATACGCCTCTAGAAGATGCTGCCGGTCTCTTACAAAGAACGATTGAGCAGTTAGACGGAGTGCTCTCTAACCCAGTACCAGAAGTTGACTTGGTTGGCTTTGGAGATAGTTCGATTGACTTTATCGTTCGCTATTGGACAGAACCCCAACAAGCGAAGGTGAGACGGATCCAGACTAAGGCGATTATCGCGATCAAGAAAGCTTTTGACAGAGCAGATATCACCATTCCTTATCCCATTCGGACGCTGTACTACTACAACCAAGATAACTACAACGACTACATGCCAAGTAGCAAAAACCATCAAGATAGTCGCACGTTATCCCAAATTTAGAAAACTCTTTCCGGGTAAGACGCTCTTTCACAGATAAAATCTGTGTTTTCACGCCAGGTGCAGCTCTAGAGATGGCACCACGAAGCTAATTCATCACAGCAATCAATTGCGGGAACCCCAGCGATAAATCTGGGAATAGGCAAAACTTCCAGCCAAGGTAGGCATCAAGGCAAAACAGCTCAAGGCTGGCTGAGATGATGACTATCTGGCCAAAGTTCTGACTGCGTGAGTATGTGTTTGCCCTGTCCATGACACCATGTTAGGCCCACTAGTCTCGCATAACGTCGTAGTAATTATTTTGCCCTTCATCTACATAGGTAGACAATACGTGCAACTGAGCCTCTTGCAAGATACTTTCGTATCGTTCACGTCCAAGGGAACGGCACTTATGGCCTGTATTTGTATCAGTCCAGATGCCAATCTCAATAGGTGCAGTAAATAAGAAACGACCTCCAGGTAGTAGCAGTTGAGAAACTCGGTGGATTAGCCTAACCTGGTCGTTTTCGCATAACAAGAAGAGCAGGCCAATGGATATAACGGCATTAAAATTCTGCCCAAAATAATCACTTTCCAGAGCATGGGCGCATTCAACGGGAATCTCTGGAAACCGGAGTTTAAACTCTGATATCAGCGTAGGGGACGAGTCTACTGCCCAAAGTTTTAATCCGGCAACGGCAAGGGTACGAGTAACAGGGATACCACCACCGCAAGCAATCTCAAGCACATCACTACTAGCGGGAAGTGAGTGTGCCCATTGTTCAATCACAGGAATGCCAATCGTCGAGCGATCGCGAACGGTTAAGAATTTTCGCGCATGATTCTCGTATGCGCTGACTGAATCTGAAGTCATATCTTTCAAGAGGGCTAACGGTTAAGCTTAGCGTTGCTACATGGCTGCAAGAGCGTCCTCATTTGTGTTGGACATCTTCGCTTCGGCCCTTTATGACCAGCCCACTATAACTCGAAATTCTGAAGGGTCATCACCCCACACCCCAAATACACTGACCATTACTGACTCTAGATTGAACTCGATTTTACCTAGATGCTTTGATTCCCACCAAAGATGTGCCGCTTGCTCCAGAGGAATGCATGCGAGGAATTTGAGGGCATGGTCGTGCTTGCTTCTATTTTGAAACCAGTACATTGTCCCTTTGCTAGCATCTGATGGGAGAGACGACTGATTAAGCTGGCGCAGAGCGTCTAGTAAAGTATGGTTTGGGAGCGTGTCACCTTTTTGAGAGAATATTCAGACTGCGCTTAAGCCCATTGATTTCGTAGTGGTTGAGACATGTAAAACTAGAGAATTTATTTTCTTTTCTAAAAGGTGACACGCTCCCGTATGGTTTCGATGAGCAGAACAGATTGGATCGACGTCAACTAAGGTCCAACCACCATCATCTTTGACTTCCAGAAATACGGAAATATCGATGCCCATAAGTTTGTCTTAAGAGTTGAAGGAGAGGAGTTTTAATTCCAATCAAATTGCTTCGCATTTAGCCAAATTCAACCAGTGGCAAAAAGGCTTGAGGGTTTGATATCAATGCTACCGTTGTTAAGAATCCCTACATGCTGCATCTAAAAAATCCAGTTTATGGCAAATTTGCTTGTTCGCAATATTGATGATTCCATCGTTAAAGCCCTCAAACTTCGAGCTAGTCAGAATGGCGTGAGTGCTGAGGCTGAGCATCGCAAAATACTTGAACAGGTATTGCTTTATCCTCCACAGAAATCTTTTGCCGAAGTCCTTTGCCGAATTCCAAAGGTTGGCCATGACTCTGACTTTGAGCGGATTCAGAATAACTCAGCTAACGATGTATTTGATTGATACCAACGTCATTAGCAAACTCTGCAAGCTGGCAAGAGTTGATTCGGGTGTACGGAAGTTTTTCAGATTGATGCTGAGCACATCATAGTGGCAGTCAATCAGTTCAAACTTGGAGGAAATCAATAATTCTCATTGATTAAATATCTGGATGCAATATGCAGTCAAATCAATTCAAGCTTAAACAGGTTAGCTCTAGTATATAAAACGCCCCTGTTCTATAACCTGTAGCATTAGCTCATAAAAAGATCGATACCGCGCAGCACCTGGAAGTTTGGCTCCTAAGTGCCACGCTTCCCATTCTCCATCATCAAAAATAATGTCAGGAATTAATAAGAAAATATCGCCATCGCCGCTATCACTGCTAATTTCTAGCGCATTGTCCAAGTATTCAAGCCTCAAATTGACACTGTCTTGACCCTGACCATACACAAAATAGTATTCATCTGGAATGGATGGTCTTTCTTCCGTATCTGGAGGCCAATCAACTTCTGGATGTCTTTTTAAGAACCACTCTATCTCTTCTACCGACCAAAGCTGTAAATCCGTCCAGTCTGAGTTGGGCCAGCCATTAGAAACCTTCAAGAAATCTCGATAGGATGGAGGGAGTTTTTTCCCTAAGCGTGTCTCAGCTAAAACAATTTGTTCTTCAGATGCCCCTGGATTACCTAAGCAGCCAGATTCTAGTTGGCCTGGTGTCAATTCCCAAGTATTGTATTCATCACGACATTCAATTAGTTTAAGGCTAAGCTTTTTGAGTAAATCTTGCCAATTATAATTACTCATAATGATCCAGTTTTTTTGACCTTCAAGAAGCATCTTAACTACCCAGGCTAAATCTGGATAGATTGCAAAAAAACAGCTAAGAGCTAGAAAGCCTTTTCTCAATACTATGAAAAGTAGAAAAACCAAAGTTTTTTAGAATTTTATTTAAATCTTTTATGTAACTAGGCTTGATATTTTCTGGCAGACTACTAAAAAAATCAAAAATGTAGTCATTGACGATTTCTGATTCAAAGTAGTCATCCTCTCTATCATAATGATCAAGGTATAAGTAGCCTTCTTCAAAAGCTTCTTCAATATCCCGCATTAATTTTAAAATTAAGTCTCCAATTTCTAGAGGCAGCTTATCCCACAATCCTCTGAGCTTTTCTAACTGCTCTAATAATTCATCTTCAAATTTGCTAGGAGTATATAATAATTCCTCATCAGAAAACATGGATCTGATATCTTTTGCAACTCTTTTGAAGAGTATTTCAGCCTCATCCTGGCTGGCAAACTGCATGTATATAGTATCCAAGAAACTCTGAGGAGCAAATTTCAGAACTAAGTTAATCAACTCCTCTTTGGTTAGGCTATTTAAGTGATTTTCGATTTTCTTTTTTGATTTGTCTATTTGCATATTTCTGCCTGTAGTTTTCCCTAGGGTTGTCAGAGTATTTTAGAGAGCAGATCATAAAATAAGCGATCGCATCCCCAATCAGACTGCGATCGCAAACCATCACTCCATAACTCACACCTAAAAGCAATAATGATCTCTATCGATGCATATTGCTGAGCATAAGTGGATGAAGCTAAATATAGTGTTGATTCATGGCATGGGTCGAACTCCCCTGTCCATGCTGTACCTAAAGCACCGACTCCGCAAGCTAGGCCATACCCCTCACCTATTTGGCTATTCCCCCACCTTAGAATCCTTGCAAACCGTCACAGACCGTTTGGTGCAACGGATTCAAACCCAAATCGGTTCCCAACCCTATGCCCTGCTGGGCCATTCCCTCGGCACCGTCATTATCCGCAACGCTTATCCCCAGCTCAGCTCCCATCTACCTGCAGCCTGCTTCTTCCTCGCCCCGCCCATGATGGCCTGTCAAGCCGCCAAATTCTTCTCCAACGTCAGTCTCTATCGACTACTCACAGGAGAAATGGGTCAATTGCTCGCCCAGGATAGTTTTGTCGAACAATTAACCCTACCGCCCCATACCAAAATCTACGTGGGTACAGGCGGACCTAGGGCATCATGGCTCCCCTTTGGCAATGAACTCAACGATGGCATTCTCTCGGTGGTAGAAGCCAGCGGCGGGCACAAAGTAGTGACCGTGTCTGCCCTTCACACCTTTATTATGAACTCCACCCCAGTGTTTGAGGATATTGCCCAGTCCCTAGATGCCCTAGCCTAACGGCCTGCACTATTTAGGAACCACAAAATTCACCAGCTTGCCCGGCACGACAATTACCTTTTTCACTTCTTTATCGGCAATATACCGCTGGGCCACTTCCGACTCGCGGGCAAGCTGTTCCAAGTCTTCCTGGCTGGAGCCAGCCGGAACTTGGATCGTGCCTCGGGTTTTACCCATAATCTGAATCACTAAAGTAATCTCATCGGCCACCAGAGCATCTTTATCCACTTGGGGCCAAGCCTGATCCAGAATCGAATCAGAGTGACCTAAGTTCTCCCATAGCTCTTCACTGATATGGGGGGCAAAGGGGGTGAGCAACAGCAGCAAGGTTTCCACGCCTTCGGCATAGACGGGAGACGCTTTCTCCTTGGAATCACTGAGGGCATTGCTCAGCTTCATTAGTTCGGATACAGCAGTATTGAACTGATAGTCGCCGTCCAAATCTTCGCTGGTTTCTTTGATGGCAATATGAACAGACCGTCGCAGCTCCTTTTCTGTTTTCGAGAGCTTGGCTTTATTCACTTTTGCTTTCTTACCCTGGGCTTGGGCGGCATGTTCACTGACCAGTCGCCACACCCGATTAAGAAACCGGAATTGACCTTCCACATCCGCGCCTTCCCACTCCAGATCTTTTTCAGGAGGAGCCTTAAATAAGGTAAACAGACGAGCGGTATCGGCCCCATACTTATTGGTAACCTCTTCTGGGGGAACGCCATTGTATTTCGACTTGGACATCTTTTCGTAAAAGGCTTCCAAGGGGGCACCGGTTTCTGGATCCTTCGGATCGTCGGCATCAACATTAATAGGTGCAATATACTGGCCCGTCTCTGGATTTTTATAGGTGAGAGCTTGCACCATCCCTTGGGTGAGTAGCTTTTTGAAGGGTTCATCGAAATTGAGGAGTTTGCGATCGCGCATCACTTTCGTAAAAAACCGCGAATAGAGTAGGTGTAAAATCGCATGTTCAATCCCCCCCACATATTGATCCACAGGCAGCCAATCATTGGTTTTGGCCGGATCAAAGATGGCTTTGTCATTTTTGGCATCAGGATAGCGGAGGAAATACCAAGAGGAATCGATAAAGGTATCCATCGTATCGGTTTCCCGTTTGGCGTCCGCCCCACAATTAGGACAGGCAACATTCACCCAAGCCTCTAACTTGGCTAGGGGTGATCCTCCTTGGGCTGAAAACTCCACATCTTCGGGCAGTTCCACAGGCAGATCGGCCTCGGGAACAGGAACAGCTCCGCAATTGGGACAGTGAATCACCGGAATTGGCACCCCCCAATAGCGCTGGCGGGAAATCAGCCAGTCCCGCAGACGATACTGAACCCTGGCCTTACCCCAGCCTTTTTTCTCAGCTTTGGCAATAATGGCCTGCTTGCCTTCGGTGGAGACTTTGCCATCAAATTCACCGGAGTTGACCATCAGTCCGGGGTCCGTATAGGCGGCTTCTAGGGGCGTCTCCGCATCGCTACCTTCCGGCACAATCACCGTTTGAATGGGTAGCTTATTCTGCTTTGCAAATACAAAGTCGCGGGTGTCATGGGCGGGAACCCCCATCACCGCACCTGTCCCATACTCATACAGCACATAGTCGGCAATCCAAATGGGAATTTCTTCCCCCGTAAAGGGATTGATCGCCTTGCCCCCCGTGGGAATGCCTTTTTTGGGCTTGTCCTCCGCCGTGCGATCCATTTCGCTCTCGGCCCCCACTGCCTCGATAAATTTGTCCACCGCTTTTTTCTGGGCTTTGCTGGTGACTTGGGGGGTGAGGGGATGTTCAGGAGCCAGCACCACGTAGGTAACACCATAAACCGTATCAGGACGGGTGGTAAAGACGGCCACCTTGTCATCCATGCCCACAATCGGGAACTCCAGGTAGGCTCCCACGGATTTGCCAATCCAGTTGGCCTGCATGGTTTTGACTCGCTCGGGCCAGCCCGTCAGTTTATCTAAGTCGGCAAGCAGTTCTTCGGCATAGTCGGTAATTTTGAGAAACCACTGTCGCAGCAGTTTGCGCTCCACCTTAGCCCCGGACCGCCAAGAGCGTCCTTCATTATCCACCTGTTCGTTAGCAAGTACGGTTTGGTCCACCGGGTCCCAGTTAACGGCGGCTTCTTTCTGATAGGCCAGTCCCATATCCAGAAATTGCAGAAAGATCCACTGGGTCCACCGATAGTAGTCGGGGGAACAGGTGGCGATTTCCCGGCTCCAGTCAATGGAGAGTCCCAGGGGCTCTAGCTGCTTTTTCATCTGCGCCATATTGGCATAGGTCCATTCGGCGGGATGAATGCCCCGAGCGATGGCGGCATTTTCGGCGGGTAGGCCAAAGGCATCCCAACCCATGGGCTGAAGAACTCGGTAGCCCTGCATCCGTTTGAGACGGGCAATCACGTCGGTGATCACATAGTTGCGGGTATGGCCAACGTGTAAGCTGCCCGAGGGGTAGGGAAACATGGACAGGGCATAGAATTTGGGCTTGCTGGTGTCTTCAGGAGTTGCATCTAGCCCCTGTTTGGCCCAGCTTGCTTGCCATTTGGGTTCAATCTCGGTGGGATTGTAACGGGACTCCACTACT
>NZ_JANQOY010000151.1 GCF_028285565.1 Acaryochloris sp. IP29b_bin.148 | reverse complement strand
AAACTGCTCATCCGTGAGTTTGGTAATTGGGCTGAAGTCAATGGTATAGGCAGTCACGACATTATCCCCATTACTAAATCACACATTCATCTGTTGCTTGAGAATCAATGCTTGCAACTCTATTACTCGTATCATCAGCATTTTGCAAGCATGTTACTTTTGACTTTTTCAGCAAGCCCTAACTATTCCGATGCTCTAATCCTTAGAATCATTCGTGCGGTGGTAGGTTCTTGTAAACTGAATATCGGGCGTTTTTGGAGGTTCTGGGCTATTTTTCTTGGCTTCAGAAGCGTTCGCTTTTGAGGTTTGTGCATTACTAGTGCTGGGATCATTATTGGACATGAAAGATGAACCAACGAGGAAAAGCTACTCTCAAATCGTAAAACTTATTTTTGAAGATGCCCAGGAATCTATCAAGTCCCTTGACAGCAATATCAATAATCTCAACACCAAACTTAGTGCAATTGTGGGGTTTGGGGTTGTTCTGATCAAATCTGCGGGCAATTTGTCTGATCAGTCTCTTGAAATAACTGGCTCAGAATGGAGTGGCCTACTTTCATGCTACTCCTGTTCAGTTCTTAAAGCATTAACCTTAATTCTACTGGTTATTTCTACAGTGCTTAGTGTTAGAGCACTACTGCCTAGAAAAGAGGACGGTAAAGATCAAATTATTTCTCCCGCAGAGCAAGTTGAAAAATGCTTGGAGCTTTCAGAGGATGAATATAGGCTGCTCTTCATAAAAGAGTACGACCAAGCGATTGAAAGTTTGGTTAAACGAAGAGACTGGAAGGCAAAGCAATTGAACTGGTCTGGAGAGGCTCTCGTCGCTGCTGCTACTCTATCAGCTCTGGATCTTTTGCTCGCATTATCTCTGAAATAGTCTACTTCTTTGGCTAGATGGCTATACCTTACACATTATGTGAATGTCGCTATTGGCAAGTAGTTCAGAGTATTAGACGTGTTCACGTATAGGGTATTCTGAATCGAATCGACTATAGCGACCAAGAAATGGGTTCAATGCCGTTTTTCTGCAAATATGCATTGGCTTTAGAAAAATGCTGGTTGCCAAAGAAGCCCCGATGCGCGGATAGCGGTGATGGATGGGGCGAGGTCAGGACCAGATGTCGCCTGCGATCAATAATTTTTCCTTTTTGCTGGGCATAGCTACCCCACAGCAAAAATATGAGATGTTCGCGTTGTTGGTTTAAGGCACTGATAATAGCATCTGTAAATTGCTCCCAACCTTTGCCCCGATGCGAAGCAGCTTTATGCCGTTCCACGGTTAGAACGCTGTTAAGCAATAGCACGCCTTGGTCTGCCCAGCTTTGTAGACAACCGTGTCTGGGTGGTTTAATGCCCAGATCTTGTTCAATTTCTTTGAAAATATTGACCAGAGAAGGGGGTGGCGCAACGCCCTCTGGAACAGAAAAGCATAAACCATGGGCTTGCCTGGGACCGTGATAGGGGTCTTGACCGAGAATCACAACCTTAACTTGGTCAAAGGGGGTGCTGTCCATGGCATTGAACATCAGTGAGCCACGGGGATAAATCGTTTTGCCAGCAGCCTTCTCCGCCTTGAGAAACTGTTTCAGCTCCAGCATATAGGGAGTGGCAAAGACATCCTCCAGCACTGCTTTCCAGCTTGGTTCAAGTTTAATCGTGCTACTAGGAGTGGGGGTGGCTTCTGTGGTCATGGGAGAAACTGCGATTTTAAAGAGAAACGTTGGGGAAGACAGGTTTGCCTGGGCGTATCGTCAAGTTGAACACTTCATCTGAGCCATGAGCAACTATATGCAATTTAAAGCCTTAAAACCCACCTTACCCTGAGCAGTTATCTCTTTTTTCTCAACTTAAGTTTCTGAGGTTTGAGGTTTCTCCAAGATTGCCAGCGCGATTCCTCCCAGAATGGCACAGGACGCAACTACTAGACGCACAGTTAGATTTTCACTGAGAAAAAGAATCCCGCCTACAGCGGCAATAACGGGAACACTAAGTTGGACCGTCGCCGCAGATGTTGCCGTCAAATCTTTTAGAGCCGTGTACCAAATGGTATACCCCAACCCCGAAGTGACAGCACCCGCAGCAACTGCATATAAACAGCCAGCCAGGGTTAACGATGTTTCAGAAACCATCGACAGACTGAGTCCCACCGTAAAAGGGACTGCTCTTAAAAAGTTGCCAGCCGTCATTCCTATGGGGTTACTAGCCGTTTTACCCCGCAAAGAATAAATCCCCCAGGCCACACCCGCAGCCATCATCAGACCAGAACTCAGTAGCGGGGGAGCCGAGAGGCCCGGTAGCAGAAACCCCACCAGACCCACCAGCGCCAAAATGAAACCAGCAATTTGCTGTTTTTTTAAGCGTTCTCCAGTCCAAAATCCATACCCCATCATGGTGACCTGTACTGCCCCAAAAAGCAGCAAAGCCCCCGTCCCCGCAGAGAGCTTGATATAAGCAAACGAAAAGCCTGCTGCATAGATAAACAGTGCCAAAGCAGAAGACCAACTGCCTTCAGTTTTATGGCCTCTACCCTTCATTTGCGTGATCACCCCCAGCATCATCACGCCAGAGACAATCCGAATCGATGTAAAGGTCGCTGCATCAATAGGCGTTTCTCTAAGCGCTAGCCTGCACAGAATAGAATTCCCGGCAAAGGCAAGCATGGCGAGTAAAGTCAGGGGCAAGCTCCGTGGATGGGACATCCCATCAATCCTCAGCGATCTTTAAAACGCTACTGCATTCAATCTTATGGAAGCAATCTACCGGGGGCCATCGGTAACAGCGACTGTTGATATAACCTGCGGGCAGTAAGCTGGTTCTTTTTTAAAGTTAGACTGGTTGAGTCCTCGTTTCCACTCAAAGTTTAGATGATTAACCCAGACGACCTGACCACCATGATTCAAGCGGGTTTACCTGAGGCTGAAGTGTTTGTCCAGGATCTGACTGGAGGAGGAGATCATTATCAAGCAACGGTCATTTCTGCTGAGTTTGAAGGCAAAAGCCTCGTTCAACAACATCAGCTTGTCTATCGCTCAGTTAACTCAGTGATGGCAAGTGAGCAGTTACATGCCTTAGCCTTGAAAACCTTTACACCTGAAAAGTGGCAAACCCATCAAGCAGAGACTGCGTAGCTGTTTTCTTGATACCCTGATGTTGAGGCCCACCTCAATTCACGACATCTTCAGTTAGTATAAATTTTTAGGATTACGCTATGACACCCGAATTGAAAGAACGACTTGATAATTTAGTTCAGGCTAATAAAATCCTCATCTTTATGAAGGGCTCCAAATTGATGCCGCAGTGTGGATTTTCCAACAATGCCGTTCAAATTCTCAATAGCCTTGGCGTACCTTATGAAACGATTGATGTGTTAGAAGACTACGATATCCGTCAAGGCATCAAAGAGTATTCAAACTGGCCGACCATTCCTCAAGTTTATATTAATGGGGAGTTTGTGGGCGGCTCTGACGTTCTTATTGAGCTGTATCAACAAGGTGAGTTGCAGCAGTTAGTTGAGGTTGCCCTTGCCTCGTAACGTGTTGCTGCCTAACGCCTTGAACAAGGCTCTGGCTTAACCCATTGCGGGAAAATCATCGAGATAATCACTCACATCAGCATCCGGCAAAACAAGTGTCGCCCGTTCGCTGGCAACAGGGCGGTTTGATGGCTCCGTGGCCGGTTGCTGAGGCAAATCATTTTGCTGCCCACCTTCGTCAATAGGCCCAGATCCGGCTTGAGTCATTAATGTCTTTAATAGTTTTCGACTTAACTCCAGAAAGGAGGAAGACTGATCCTGTGGCGAGGTACGCTCTGGCAAAATCACCTTTTGCATTAAATATTCAATGGTTTCTTCTTTCACCCATCCTCTACGGACCAAAACTTCTCCCAGACGCATACCCGTAATTTGCTGATCAGCGAGGGCAACTTCTATTTGGGCTGCGGTTAGTAATCCAGCTTCCATCAAGTAATTTCCCAGTTTCTTGCTGTCGGTAAAGTTCTTTTGATTGGAAGTGCTGTTGATAGTTGCTGTTGGAATCAGCTGACTGGGATCATCCTTCCACCCACATTCTTGACAGTCCCAATAGACGGGGGGAGGGTCTTGCTGAATATAAGGGCTGCCACACTGAGGGCAATGTCCCGTAAAAAAGGGATGATCCTTTAATACTTTCAGATCCTCCAAGCTGCTCATATGAAGTAAGACTTCAGCTACGGAAGAACGCTGAGAGGAGCGCCCTTGAGGGGCTTGATTTTGATCATTCGTAGCGTTCGGCGTGGAGGGAGTCGCAACGCTCAAACTGAACTCATGAATTAAACTGGCTGTCTTCTTCCCAGGGTGGGGGTTGTATATTTTGACAGAAGTAAAGCCTGCTGGGTTAAGCATCAGCAATTGATCGCGCAGGGTTTGGATCAAAGCGGACTGTTGAGCTTTTTGCGGGGTGTGTAAGAGAATTTGTAAACAATCTCCCTTATGCTTCACTTTAATGTGAGCCCCTTTGGGCATCAGGTGGCGATTGAGGACGACTGCAATTGCTTGTTGATTTCCTTGCTGAGCGAGTTTTTGAATCTTTGTTTGATCAACATCCACCACAAATCTTTACCCTAGTTTTGCTGTGCGCACCTATTCTTATCCTACCCATTACAGGATGTGAAATATCGTAGCTCTTGAAATATCATCAATATGATGGGACATTGTTGTCGAATTTTAGGTTTGTTGCTCTCAGAAGCCAGCTCTTTAATTTTCGTCTGCTACCCTAGCAAACAATAATCAACATCCATCAATTGCAGCCAATGCTGACATCTATTGTATAACTGGGCTCTCAGTCTACTTTAGATTATCAACCATAACGGCAGTCTCGACGACACTAGTTTGATGATTAAAACCTTGTGCTTTGCTTCTCAGCTAGCGACCGATCTCTTTAGCTGTGATAATAATTGTAGTTTTTCTTCTTGCCCTAATTGTGAATAACCTGCGTACTGTTTCCGATACTAAGCGATCCTTCTATTCTATCCATACCCGTCCTGTGAACTCTGTCTATCGGAGAGTTGTGGAAGAGTTGATGGTGGAAATGCACCTGCTGCGGGTTAATGAAGATTTTCGCTACGACCCGATTTTTGCCCTGGGCGTTGTCACTTCCTTTGATCGCTTTATGGATGGGTACCAGCCTGAAAACGATAAGGAACCGATCTTTACCGCCATTTGCCAAGCTCAGGATGCTGATCCGACTCAGATGAGAAAAGATAGTCAGCGCTTGCAAGAGCTAGCCCAATCCAAGTCTGCCCAAGAGATGTTGGAATGGATTACCCAAGCGGCGAATTCGGGTGGAGATGAGCTGCAATGGCAGCTACGTAATATTGCTCAAAATGCAAAGTTCAAATATAGCCGCCTGTTTGCGATTGGGTTGTTTACCCTTCTGGAGTTGAGTGAGGGGAATGTGACCCAAGATGAGGAATCTTTAGCAGAGTTCCTCCCTAATATTTGCACCGTCCTCAATCTTTCTGAAAGTAAGCTGCAAAAGGATCTAGAGATCTATCGAGGGAATTTGGACAAGATTACTCAAGTCCGTCAGGCTATGGATGATATTTTAGAAGCCCAACGCAAGCGCAGGCAGACCGATGAGGCTGCCCAAACAGACTCAACTGACGATACAAGTGATACAAGCACCCCGGATTCTGAATCGGCGTCTGAGGTCTCTAGCTAATCGTGTTATGTTTCTGTTGTCTTAATTGAGGATGAGCATGAGCGCATCTGTCAGTCTGATCCCGGCCCAAAGTTATGATCAACGCCCATTACGGGCATCTTTGGATGCAGTACTAAGACCTTGGGGAGGGATGAGCGCGTTTGTAAAACCGGGCGATCGCGTTTTACTCAAGCCGAATTTACTCACGGGTTCTCGTCCGGGCAAGGAATGCACCACGCGCCCGGAAGTCGTGGCAGCTGTTGCAGAGCAGGTGATGGCAGCGGGTGGACAACCTTTTATGGGCGATAGTCCTGCCTTTGGTAGTGCCAAGGGGGTGGCTAAGGCCAACGGGTATTTGCCGATGCTGGAAAGGCTACAGATTCCCATTGTGGATCTCCACGGTGGGCGTTATCCCACGGAAAGCGAGACCTTTGACCACTTGCGTCTCTCTAAAGAGGCGATGGAAGCGGATGTGATTATTAACCTGCCCAAGGTGAAGTCCCATGTGCAGTTAACCATGACCCTGGGGGTCAAAAACTTGTTTGGATGTGTGCCAGGCAAGATGAAAGCCTGGTGGCATATGGAAGCCGGTAAAGACGTCAATCGGTTTGGGGAAATGCTGGTGGAAACCGCCCGCACCTTGGCCCCTAATTTGACCCTTTTAGATGGCATTATTGCTCATGAAAGGAATGGTCCCAGTGGCGGTGATCCCAGGCCCTTAGGTCTACTGGCTGCTGCTACTGATGTGTTTGCATTAGACCGGGTGATGCTAGAGATTTTGCAAGTGGATCCGGAACAGGTCCCGACCACGGCTGCTGCCCACCGTCTCGGTTATTGCCCGAACTGGCAGGATATCGAGTTTCCCCTGCACCATCCCCAAGAGATGATGGTAGCTGATTGGCGATTGCCTGATAATTTGATGCCCATTGATTTTGGCGCGCCTCGGGTCTTGCGATCCACCTTCAAGCATTTCTATATTCGCTGGATTAAAGAACCAATGACGGCTTATGCTCAGCGATAAACGTCGGTTGCTGTTACGGTTTGTCGTACTTTGATGCGGACCCGTTGGTTAGAGACGGTCAAACATCATCGAGCCATTGGAGTGATTCGGGCACCGGATTGGTCCCTGGGGCTCTGTATGGCTAGAGCGATTGCCCAGGCGGGTATGTCGCTGATCGAAATTGCCTGGAATAGCGATCAGCCTGCCACCCTGGTGACGCAGCTGCGTCAGGAGCTACCGAATTGTCATATTGGGGTGGGTACCATTCTCACCGTCAACCAACTGCACTTAGCTGTTGAAGCAGGGGCTCAGTTCTGTTTTTGCCCCCATGTCAATGTCGATCTGATCCAAGCGGCCTTGGCCGCTAAGGTTGCCATTATTCCGGGCGCTTTAACGCCTACAGAAATTATGGCGGCTTGGCACGCAGGGGCCAGTAGTGTCAAAATCTTTCCCGTCGCCCAGGTGGGGGGGAGCCAGTATATTCAAAGTCTACAGGGTCCCATCGGTCATATTCCGATGATTCCGACGGGAGGAATCTCCTTAGACAATGCTCCAGCCATGATCACGGCTGGAGCTATTGGTGTGGGGCTATCCAGCTTTTTATTCCCCAAGCGGGCGCTAGCCATGGGCAATTGGTTGGAAGTCTCTTATCGCGCCGAAACGCTGCTGACTCGGTTACAAACAGCGCATTTTAGCCCTTAGTTCTGGGGCCTTAGTTCTGGCGATGCTGAGGTGGAATGATGGGAGGTTGGTTACAATGGCGGGGGGACGCTACTGTGGGGATAGTCGTGTTGATACTGGGGAGCTGAGACATGATGGCCAAAGCAGAGCTATTAGCTGCGATCGCAGGGACCAATCGGGGCGTGATTACCACAGAAGCCGATCGCAGTTTGGTCTTAGAGAAGGTTGTCCAGTTAGAAGTTCAAAATCCAACGCCCCAGCCTCTGAGTGAGCGAGATCGATTAAGTGGGGTCTGGCGGCTGATCTACACCACAAGTCAAGATCTCTTAGGACTAGCCCGACTCCCCATGGCGCCAGCGGGACCCATTTACCAGTGTATTCGGGGTCAAGAGTTGAGACTTTATAATGTCCTAGAGTTACAGGGCATCCCTTTTTTAGAGGGCGTTGTCTGTGTTGGGGCTCGACTCATTCCCGTATCGGAGCGACGGGTTCAGGTGAACTTTGAACGTTCTATTTTAGGTGTGAAAGGATTAATGAATTATTCCTCTCTCGATACCTTAATTTCTCGCTTGGAAACCCAAGGCCCTGTGGCCGCCCTAAATATCCCGCTGAATGCAGAGCGATCGGTGGGCTGGCTAGAGACCACCTATTTAGATGAGGACATGCGGATTGGCCGGGGTAATAATGATAGCCTCTTTGTGTTAACGAGAGTCTAAAGGTTTAGAATGCCTCAACCCACTTTATATGTGGCCATTACCAATCATGGGTTTGGTCATGCCACACGTACTGCTGCCGTCTTAGCAGAGATTCAGCGCTTAGTTCCAGATATTTTGCTAATTGTGGTCACCAGCGCCCCTCGGTGGCTGATTGAGTCTTATATTTCGGGAGACTTTATCTATCGCTCTCGGGTCTTGGATGTGGGAGTGGTGCAGAGTGACGGCCTCAGCATGAACATACCGGCCACCTTGACTCAGCTGCAGGACATTCGCACCTATCAGCAACGCCTGGTTGCCACCGAAGTCGACTATATCAAACAGGTGGGTGCCCAACTGATCTTGGCCGATATCCCCCCCCTTGCCAGTGTGATTGCCGAGGCCGCGGGCATTCCCTGTTGGATGGCCAGTAACTTTGGCTGGGATTTAATCTATCAGCAGTGGGGAGAAGACTTCGCCGAGATTGTGGATTGGGTGACCGACTGTTTTCACAAATGCGATCGCCTGTTTCGGCTACCCTTCCACACCCCCATGCCAGCTTTTCATAACATTACAGACGTGGGTCTAACCGGTGCTTCTCCCCGGTTCACTCCCCTCGAACTCCGCCGCCAGTTTGGCATCGAGGCTGACCCGGGAAAAACAGTTCTCTTAAGTTTTGGCGGCTTAGGCTTAGCTAAAATTCCCTATCGCAATCTTCAACGATTTCCTGATTGGCAATTTATTACCTTTGATCGCCTAGCACCTGACACCTTTCCCAACCTCGTGAAGGTCACAGATACCAACTATCGCCCCGTCGATCTGATGCCGCTGTGTGGCCGGATTATTAGTAAACCAGGCTATGGCACCTTTTCTGAAGCCTGTTTGCTGGACATCCCCGTTATTTCGATTCCTCGGTCTGACTTTGCAGAAGCCCAATACTTATTGTCAGGTCTACAAGACCACAACCCCCATTATTTGCTAGCAGACCAGGAGTTTACCGAAAGTCATTGGGAGTTTTTATTTCAACCGCTTACCCCGCCTCGAACAGAGCAGCCTCTACCGAAAGACGGCAACCTGACGATTGCTCGGGCGGTGATGAAATACCTAGACCAGGCATAAGGCCAGCTTCAGATTAGATGTTTGAGACGACGCAGCCGATCCGAGTAGCTTCGCATCACCTCAATGGCGAACATGGGCGTATTTTGGATGGCGAATAGAAACCGTTCTTGATTTAAATACACCAGGCTACAGTCGCTTCGAGCAATCGCCGTCGAGGCCCGAATCCCAGAGGGCTGAACAAGTGCCCCTTCTCCAAACACATCACCCACGTGAATCGTTTCGACCACCTTGTCCTTGACGACTAAATCCACTTCTCCGGTCAAAAGTCCATACATGACTTCTCCTGTTTCACCCTCAACAAAGATGGTTTCACCTGTTTTTTTGAACAGGGGAGCGTCGGCTTTGTGAAATATGCTAACGGTTCTTGCAGGATTTGCCATATAACGAGTCAGCCCTAACGGTTATTTCAAGGGTACGCGATTCATTCTAAATATGCTGCCCCATTCTTCTGTATGATTACATAAATTTATTTCACCGAATGAATCAATATAGCGTCTGATATTGGGCAATCGCATCGCTTCGGTGCGATGTGCCCACCTCCCACTTGCTAGAGGTGGGAGCAGCACAACGCTTCTGTCTCTGGTTCTCAAACGATTGGTATGGGTAGCTTACAACCGCTCAAGTTCTTTAGGCTTCCACCCTCAAAATGGCCATACATCACTGCTATAGACCTCTATGATGATGATGCTATGTCTACAGTAGTGGATGGGCATACTCAAGATAGTTTTCAATTGTGAAAACTAGGATGTTGATTGTCGTTACGGCGAGGTCAACCCAACTGCTAGTGATGATTTGGACCCCATGCTGATGCGGTCATTTGGTCAGACGTTATCTCTATAAACTGATGCAATACCCCTTAACCTTAAAATTTAAATTTTTTGCCCTTGCCCCTCAGATCTTTGTCAACGATAAGACGGGCAATCTCGTTTTCTATGTGAAGCAAAAGCTCTTTAAGCTGAAAGAGCAAATTACCGTCTGTGCAGATGAGGCTCAAACCCAGCAGTTATATAGCATCAGTGCTGATCGCATTATTGATTTCTCGGCACGGTATCATTTTCGAGATCGCACCGGTCAGGAACTGGGCTCCGTGAAACGCAAGGGCATGAAGTCGCTTTGGAAGGCCCATTATGATATCGCGGCAGGGCAGTCAGAAATGCCCGTATTGACCATCCATGAAGAAAATCCCTGGGTTAAAATCATGGATGCGCTATTTGCTGAGATTCCTATTATCGGCATGTTTACGGGCTATGTGTTCAATCCCACCTATCTTGTCACCCGTCCTGACGGCAATGTGGTGATGCACTTTAGTAAAGTCCCTGCCTTCCTTTCTCGGATTTTTACGATTAAACAAGTCGATCAGATGACAGAAGACGAGCAGCAGCTTGCCGTCTTGAGCTTGCTGATGATGATTTTGCTAGAGCGGCACCGCGGTTAGAACAGAGGATTCAGTGGAACTCAGCGTCCCAAACCCCGATATAAATGCGATCTTTCTCGTTACGCTGAATCATTCCTTTGAGCTTACCCACTCGAAACTGATATTCCTGGGCCTGGCGGTAGTAAATCAGAGCCAGTTGCTGGGTCACCGTCGCTGGAGGACGGCTCTTTAGCATTCCCTGCAGTGTCTGGTGGAGGGGTGTTAGCCCTGCGGATTGGGCAAAGGCTGCTTCAGTTTGCCGAATCCGTTGGGTCTTGACATCCAGCAAAAAGCCAAAGTCTGTTTGGTAAGGTTGGATATTTTTGTACAACACCCCATAGCTATTGGGCCAGTATCCCGGACTTTTCACGGTGGGAGGACCTAAGGCAGCTTGGATCTCTGCTTCCGTGACGCCGATACTAAAGATAGGCAGGCGATGGGGCATCAAAACAGCTTTACCAGAGGGGCTGGGTATCGTCGATGGCTGGGCCGGACGATTAGCCTGGAATGTTGCGGAGGGGGTGCTCCTCAATCGTTGTTCTGTTGAAACCGAGCCTTCTGCGTCCAGAATTTGCTCAGTTTGGGGTTGAGGAGGGCTAGAAAGGACCCAAATCATTGCCCCAAGTCCCAATCCCCCCAGTAGCAGAGCTCCCAGAAGTTGCCCAAGGCTGTAGCGGGCAAGCAGCTCAGATTCAGCGTCTTCGTCAGCATAAAGGTCATCAATGTTGGGGGTCCAGCCTGCTGAGGTCTCTTCCTCCGTGTGCAGCGGATCTAAAATGCTGGAGATTTGTTGTTCCAGCCAAGTCTGGTCAAAGACCCATCGATAAATTTGATTGGCGATTTTCACCTGCAGACCGTCCTGAGTCAGCAGTCCCAATCGCAGCAATTCGGCTTCTTCGTCTCCGTTAGTCGCCTGGGCTTGCAGCTGATACCAAATGACTTGGTAATAGGTTAATAGATCGATGGGATCACAGTTCGAATTCTGGAGGATTTGTGTTTCTAAACGCTTCAAGTGCTTCCTGACAAATCCCGTGCGCCAGTTTTGAATCATATGTTTTTGGACCAGCTGCTCGATGATAACGGCTTCTTCCCCAGCGGGAATAAACGCGCCCATGCGCACGAGATGGGCCACTTTTTGGCTCAATAGCGGCTGATTATTCGTCCAATCAAGAATCGCTTCTAAGATGCGATAGGGGTAGGCCCCGGCTTTACTGAGATTGAGAAATTGCAACCGAATCGTGTCATAGGGATGGAGGGTTTGTCGTTCTCGCTGAATCCATTCTGGGTTTAGGACAGACCGAAATAAGGGATGGGCAATCACTAAGACTTGATCGTGAAGGGTCACGAGTCCCAGATTAAGCAGGGTGGTTTGTTCTAAGGTGCCGGTAAAGGGGATTTCATAATAGGTCAGGATTTGCTCATATAGGTGGAGAAGCGCGTAGGGATTGGCCTGCTCGTTCTCTAGTAAATAGTCCCGCAGATGTTGCCAATATTCAGGGGTGTCGAAGTTGATCGCTTGATCGGTCTCGACTTGCTGCAGCTGGGGATTGTCCTGGAGATGGAGGTGGGTGAGAAAAAAGTTGATGGTTTGGAGTTTGACCCAACCATTGGCAACGGCGAGGACACCAAAACGGAGTTGGGTTTGGTCTTGCTGCTTGAGCAGATAGCCAATCTGAGCATCGGTCAGTAAATGGGCTTGGCGGAAATATTGCCCGAGGGGCATCAGATCGGGATCGTGATAGAGGATGGGCCAGGCTTCGGCAAAAAAGTGGGTGGTCGGTGCTTGGATCCAGCCATGTTCACAGAGGAGGTCGCCGAAACGGCGTTGATGGATGGCTTGCTCTTGCAGCGCCAGGTTGACTTGGGCAGCGGAAATTAATCCGGCCTGTTGGAGAACAGCTCCAAGCGGTTTCGTGGGAGAGGCTAAAGTCATGGAAAGGATCAGCGGAGGGGGTGTTAATCCACTTTTTGGATTTTATGCCGCTAAATCTATGGAACACACTCTGACTATGGTCTCATGATTGATGTTGAGACACAGCATCATTTTTGCTATCTCAATCTTAAATGTGAATTTTCAATCCGTTATTGCCAAACTCCACGATTTTTGGAGGATTCTCAATACAATTTTTCCCATCCAATCCTAACGGTTGCCAAGTTAAGCGATATTGTCGTGAGCATGGACGTCGCCACAGAACAATGCCATGTACTAGCGCCGAGACTCAGGACAGTTCTAAAGGGCCAAATACTCCGTATAGCCGATTGCAGATATTTAGACCGACCAGAATCAAAAGACTGAACATCGCTCATATTCTTATGCATATAATATATGCATGGAAGTTGAATGGGATCCGAATAAGGCCGCTATCAATCAGCAAAAACATGGCGTGCGCTTTGCTGATGCTGAGGCAGTTCTATTTGACCCCAATGCACTTTCTTTCGAAGATATGGCGGCTCAAGGTGAGCAACGGTTCGTGGTGATTGGCATGGATCATCTCTGGCGATTGCTAGTGGTGGTCTATACCTATCGAGACAATCGTATTCGCCTGATTTCTGCCCGTTCTGCAACGCGCTCGGAGAGACGGAACTATGAAAGCGGAATATGATTTCAGTCAAGCCCAACGAGGAGCGGTGATTCCTCAAAGCGGTAAAACTCGGATCACAATTTATATCGATGACGATGTGTTAGCAACATTTCGCGAACGAAGTGAAGCAGCTGGTAAAGGCTATCAAACCATGATGAATGAAGCTTTACGACAGTATTTAGGCAAAGAGCAGCAGCCTCTAGACGCAGAAACGCTCCGCCGAATTATTCAAGAAGAGCTTCGTGCAGCGAAATAGCCGCAGGCTTGTCTTTCTTTAGATGAGATCTGAAGGTTAATGCCCCAAACCGTCACCCTTTATTCTTTCTACTCATTATCTTTAAAAAACAATTAAAATCCCTGACTTTTGCTGATTCCATTTCTGAAGTGAAGGGCTGAACCGGATCAAAATGCCATCAGCCTCGTAGACTAGGTAATTGGAACCCATCTCGAAGTAGGTCAAGTGCTGTGAACTTCCAATCCGTTATTGCCAAACTCCACGACTTTTGGAGCGATCGCGGTTGTCTCATCGTCCAGCCCTATGACATCGAAAAAGGGGCAGGCACCAAAAGCCCCCATACCTTTTTGCGATCCTTAGGACCCGAACCCTGGGCTGTCGCCTATGTCGAACCCTGCCGCCGCCCTGCCGATGGTCGCTATGGCGAAAACCCCAATCGATATCAGTACTACTACCAGTACCAAGTTCTGATCAAGCCTTCCCCCGATGATATCCAAGATATTTATCTCGACTCCCTGCGAGTTCTGGGCATTCAGCCCGAAGATCACGATATTCGCTTCGTCGAAGACAACTGGGAAGATGCTGCCGTCGGCGCTTGGGGCGTCGGTTGGGAAGTGTGGCTAGATGGCATGGAAGTGACTCAGTTTACCTACTTCCAGCAGTGTGGGGGACTTGAATGTCGACCCGTATCCATTGAACTCACCTATGGTCTAGAGCGGTTGACAATGTATTTACAAGAAATCGATTCATTCGCAAAAATCGATTGGAACGGCACCCTTACCTATGGCGATGTCCATCTGCAAGGGGAAATCGAACAATCCACCTATAATTTCGAAGCCTCTAACCCAGAACTGCTGTTTCAGCTCTTTAGTTTGTATGAGCAAGAAGCCCTGCAATTGATTGAGAGAAAGCTTGTATTACCGGGGTTAGACTATGTGCTCAAATGCTCTCATACCTTTAACCTTTTAGATGCCAGAGGCGTGATTTCCGTCACCGAGCGGACTCGCTATATTGGCCGCATTCGCCAAATGGCCCGCCAAGTCGCTCAACTTTACCTCCAACAACGTGAAGAATTAGGATTTCCTTTACTGAAATCACAACCGGTCTCCTAAAATTCGGTAAGCACAGGAGGAACCCTCTCTGTTCATTTGTGATATCGATCGTGGAGGCAGATTTTGAGTCTAGGGAAATGGATTGGCTTAGTTGTCTTCTTGGTGTCTCTCTATATTCTGTGGGAAATCCGCCAAGTTTTGCTGTTAGGGTTCACCGCAGTTGTACTGGCCTCTGCACTCAACGGTCTGGTCCGTCAGCTCACGAAGCGGGGGTTAAGTCGGGGGCTAGCGGTTGCCTTAGCCATCTTTTCCATTATGGGTGTCGCCTGTTTGATTGGCCTCTTAGTGATCCCTCCCTTTGTCACTCAAGCTCAGCAGCTCCTTGAGCTGGCTCCCCGCAGCTTGACTCGGATCGAAGAATTAATTGACGAAGCTCAAGGCACAGGCTTAGCCTTAGGTTTGCCCAGTGCTGGCATTGAAATTCCGATCGACTCCCTCATTGAGAACATCCGAGAAAAAATTCCTGATGTTGCGGAAAGTGCCCTCAATAACTTTTTTGCCTTATTTTCCAACTCACTGTTGGTGGCTCTGAATATTCTCCTGATTTTGGTATTGACCATTATGTTTTTGGTCGATCCCGATCAATATCGACGCATCTTTATCCGCCTATTCCCCTCCTTTTATCGGCGACGAGTCGACCACATCCTGGGACTCTGTGATACCGCCTTAGACAACTGGATTGTGGGCATCTTGTTCAATATGACCGTGATTGCGGTTTTTAGCGGTCTAGGTCTGTGGTTTTTAGGGGTTAAACTGGTGCTCGCCAATGCCCTGATTGCGGGCCTACTAGAAGCGATTCCCAATATTGGACCGACGTTGAGTCTGATTCCACCAATGGCCATTGCACTATTGGATTCGCCCTGGAAGGCGGTGGCCGTACTGATTCTCTATATTCTGATTCAGCAATTGGAGCAATATTTGCTGGTGCCAGCGGTGATGGCTAAACAGCTCTCCCTGGCGCCAGCCGTTACCTTACTGTCTCAAATCGTGTTTGCTCTTTTCTTTGGCTTTTTAGGATTGCTTTTGGCCCTGCCACTGATGGTGATCGGCCAAATTTGGGTAAAAGAGGTACTCGTCAAAGATATTTTGGATCGCTGGGGTAACGATCGCTCTGCGCCTTATCCCTCCTTTGCACCAGATGTTGTCGCCCTTGCCGATGGCCCCACCCAGTTGTCATCGGATTTACCAACTGTAATGCCGGAGGAGGAAGAATCCAGCTAGAATCGATCAGCATTATGGCTCAGTCAGTCTTGGAAATCCAACCATGAGTTTAAATTTAGTTAGCCTAGTGGGTCGTGCAGGCATGGACCCAGATGTTAAGTATTTTGAGTCCGGCAGCGTCGTTTGCAATGTCACCTTAGCGGTCAACCGTCGCTCCCGTGATGATCAGCCTGACTGGTTTAGTTTAGAAATCTGGGGCAAAACAGCCGAAATTGCCGCCAGCTATGTGCGCAAAGGCAGCCTGATTGGCGTGACGGGGGCCTTGAAGTTTGATCGTTGGCAGGATCGCAATACGGGTGCGAATCGATCACGCCCAGTGATTCGAGTGGATCGCTTGGACTTACTGGGATCTAAACGGGATAGCGATCCCAATGCAGTAAGTACCTATGAAGATGAATTTTAGGGCGATGCCGCTCGTTGATCCGGCAAGATTTCCGGGGGAGTGCCTGGGCTGGGGATCATGAATCGTAATATTTCAACTTAAAAATTGGGGAAAAGCAGGATTTTAAGCCATCCAGTTCGGCTCTACAGTATGATGATGTACTGCAGGGCCGAGTACATTCATGTTGGGAACCACATTAGCTGATCGCTACAAAATTACCAAAGCGCTCGGCAGTGGTGGATTTAGTAAAACCTTTATTGCAACGGATACCCAGCATCCTGGCAAGCGTCGCTGTATTGTCAAAAAGCTGCAGCCCGAGTCCGATGATTTGTTTACGGTGAAAACCTCTCGCCGTCTGTTTGCCACAGAAGTCAAAGTCCTCAGGCGCCTGGGGAGCTATGACCAAATCCCCCAGCTATTCGACGATTTTGAAGAAGATCAAGATTTCTTTCTGGTTGAACAATATATTGAAGGCACCAATCTGAAGCGAGAATTTGGCTGGCGGCGCTGGTCAGAGGCGAAGCTGATTGCCTTTTTGCAGGATGTGTTGACCACCTTGGCCTATGTCCATCAGCGTCGAGTCATTCATCGGGATATTAAGCCTGCCAACCTGATTCGACGCAAGAAAGATAAAAAAGTCGTTTTGATTGACTTTGGCTCGGTAAAAAATAAGCGTCGGATTGCCCAGACCGTTGTCATTGGTACCGATGGCTATATGCCCAGCGAGCAGTCCATTGGCCGTCCCAACTTTAGTAGCGATGTTTATGCCGTCGGTATCATTGCCATTCAAGCCCTAACGGGAATGGATCCGACGAAAGGAAAGCTGTCCTTTGATCCGAAAACAGGCGAAATTGCTTGGCGACGATATATCTCAATTAATCCCTTACTAGGGGAAATTATCGATAAGATGGTCCGTTATGACTTCCGCCAACGCTATCCCTCAGCCGTGGAAGCCTTAGCAGACGTGAATGAACTGGTGGCGGAAGTCCCTTCCATCGAACGACGCCAGATGCTGCAAACGGCGGCCTCTTGGGGCGTTGGCATGCTCGGTGTGGGGTTGGCCTATGGTGCCTTTACCCAAAAATGGCTGTTCCCCAGCGCTAATACCTTTATTAAGCAGCTATTTGGGCAGGCTGACCTGGATTCTGAGGAAAAATCCTGAGATTTTGGGGCATGACCGATAGGCTGACGGCGGTGCCGATGGGTAAGGCAGCGGAGGAGGCCGAGCGGGCATGTAGCTCTTGGCCTGACTGGGTTTTTAGGCAGTACCGATATTCCCGTCCTAAAAATTGGCGATCGCGAATAATGGTCGAGGCTGTGCGATCGGGCTGAAGGATTAAGTCTTCCTGGCGAATCATCACCACTGCAGGGCTGTCCTCAGTGGCAGGCAGATCTTCTCTCTCGCTGGCTGCAAAACATCCCACTTCGGTTTGCCAGGCATTCCCGAGGCGGCGAGCCTCCAGAAAATTGGCCTGGGTCACAAATTCTGCCACAAATTGAGATTGGGGATCTTGGTAAATCTCTTCTGGCGTGCCGATTTGTTCTAGGCAACCTTGGCGCATCACGGCCACTTGATCTGCGATCGCAAGGGCTTCTTCTTGGTCATGGGTGACGAAGACCGCCGTGGTCCCCGCTGTTTTGAGAATATCTCGCAGCTCCTGTCGGAGACGCAGTCTAACTTGCACATCTAAATTACTGAGGGGTTCGTCTAAGAGGACCAACTGGGGCTGTGGGGCTAAGGCGCGCGCTAAGGCCACCCGCTGTTGTTGTCCCCCAGACAGTTCATGGGGATACCGATCTTCCATGCCTAGCAGCCCGACCAACCGCAACACGTCGGTTTGGCGTTGTCGCTGCGCTTCAGTTGATATCTTTTGGGTTTGCTGCAACCCAAAGGTGACATTCTTGGCCACCGTTAAATGGGGAAACAAGGCAAAATCTTGAAAGACCATGCCAATCATGCGTTGCTCTGGTGACGTCCACTGCCGAGCCCCCGCAATTAACTGACCATTGAGTCTTAACACCCCTTCCTCTGCCTGTTCAAAGCCAGCAATTAAGCGCAGTAACGTCGTTTTGCCACAGCCCGACGGCCCCAACAACCCTAAGATGGTCCCTTGTGGCAATTGCAGAGAGATCCGATGGACCGCAGCAGGGGCATGAGCACTATAGCGCTTGGTCAAATTGTCTAACTGTAAGATAAAGGGCTCAGCCATAGCAGACGCAGGGACAGAGGTTGAAAGGGAAGACAAAGGCTGCTTTAAGGGCATAAACTATTGGACATTCTAAAAGGGTCACACCGTTCAGGCAGCATAGGGTTGATTGCCGATTGCATGGCATCTGCAAACGTCAAAGGGTAGCTGGTTTGGCTCCTGCAATCTCCCCAGTCTCTACTACGGTAGATGGGTGAGTTTCTCCTATTCTCTATGCAGACGTAGGGTTTCTGCAACTAATTCTTATTAAGTTAGGCCCATGCGTGTGTCATCCTGTGAGAAGCTGCAACGGATCAGCCGCAGAGACAAGGGAGGCACCATACCCGAATTTTGCGGATATATCTCCCGCAGTGAGCAACAATTTGACCTATCCTGACCATCGGTGTTGCCCCCCATTTCGCTAAGCATGAAAATGCCCATTGCTGAGAGGACAGCCAGCCCCCTACAATCTCAAGCAGGATATTACTGAGGGGGAGCGCCTATTTCTCTCTTGAGATGAGTTTAGGGCTGCTAAGGGCTAGGCCTGATCGAGATCGGTAACCTAACATACAAGTGCTCTATCCAAAAGATGATGAGATTTCCATAAAGTTTCTTTCGTTTACATCCGATCCTTCATACCATTGATATTGTCTCGAAGTTTGGAGCAAAGACCTTGAAAAAAGTTGAAGCAATCATTCGCCCCTTTAAATTAGATGAAGTTAAAATTGCCTTGGTCAATGCTGGGGTTGTGGGCATGACCGTCTCTGAGGTCCGAGGCTTTGGTCGCCAGAAAGGACAAACTGAACGTTATAGAGGCTCCGAGTATACCGTTGAGTTTTTGCAAAAGCTCAAGGTGGAAATTGTGGTGGAAGATAACCAAGCCGATATGGTCGTTGACAAGATTGTGAATGCGGCCCGCACCGGCGAAATTGGTGATGGCAAAATCTTTATTAGTCCTGTGGATCAAATTGTGCGGATTCGCACGGGCGAAAAAGATTTCGAAGCCGTCTAGGCTGCCGCTCGTTTCTTGTCCAACGCTAGGGCGGCTACCACATGGTCCACATTACGGGTGCAACAAAACTGCTAGGGGTCATGGGTTATCCCATCGAACATTCCCTCTCTCCAGTGATGCATAACGCCGCCTTACATGCGTTGGCAGCCCAAACGAATACGCTGGAATACGTCTATATTCCTTGGTCCGTCCCCCTAGATGCCCTGCCTGCCGTGGTGTCTAGCTTAGGGGCTCTGGGATGCTGTGGGTTTAACGTCACCATTCCACATAAGCAGACTATTATGCCCCTGTTAGCAAGCACCACTGTGATCGCAAAGGCAGTGGGAGCTGTCAACACCGTTTGGCCCACGGATGCTGGCTGGGCAGGCACGAATACGGATGTTCAAGGATTTCTCGCCCCTTTACAGAACCTCGATCTCGATTGGTCAACGCTGACGCCCTGTATTTTGGGATGTGGCGGGGCAGCGAGAGCAGTCCTAGCGGGGTGTGCTCAACTGGGATGTCCTCAAGTTCATCTGGTCGGTCGGCAAGCCGACAAATTACAGCAGATACAAGCCACCTCAACCTTATCTCTGGATATTCAGGTTCATCTCTGGCCAGAATTGGCCTCTATCTTGCCCCAAGCATCTCTGCTGGTCAACACCACCCCCATTGGCATGGCCCCCCATCCGCCTACTTCTCCTCTATCAGCGGTTGAAATGGACCAGCTACCCCTGGAAGCGATCGTCTATGACTTAATCTATAATCCCAATCCCACGTTGCTGCTGGAACAGGCTAAGGCCAGTGGACGTAGGGCCATTACTGGGGTAGAAATGTTGGTCCAACAGGGTGCTGCTGCCCTTTCCCTCTGGATCGACCAACCGGCACCGGTAGATGTGATGAGACAAGCCTTGCTAGCCTATTTTAGGTAAAGCTTTGTCCCAATAAAATGGGATCGTGAACTGTAATTTTTTTCTTGTGAATCGAGATCTTCTCTTGATCCCGCAGGTCGCCTAACAGTCGAGTCACCGTAACGCGGGTGGAGCCGATGGCTTCTGCGATCGCTTGATGAGATAGCTTGAGATCGACCGTAATTCCACTCCCATCAGGGATGCCAAAATCACGACAGAGAATCAACAGAAAGCTAATCAAACGAGACTCCATATCGCGATGGGCTAAGGTCTCAATCATCATTTCCGTTTGGATAATCCGAGACGACAATCCCCGCAACAGCACCATCGGTAAATCTGGATCACTCTGTAGGGCTTTTTCCACCTGCTCGATGGGGACAGACAGTAACTCCACCGAGGTAAAGGCCACGGCATGATAAAAGCGATCTGATTTCTGCTTTGTTAATAGCGACAGTACACCAAACACGCTGTTCTCGCGCAGCAGAGCAACCGTAATTTCTTCGCCTGCTTCATAGACTCTAGATAATTTCACCGCCCCTTTAACCAAGAAATAGACGCGCTCTGCCGGGTCACCGGGGAAAAAGATCGTTTTACCCCGGTCAAAGGTTTCGGTTACGGGTGGAAACAACCCGCTGCCCATCTGCCGGAAGACGGCAGCAAGGGGATTTTCCGGTGCTAATCGATTAATTTGTGGCGAGCTCATTAACATGACCGTACCCTAGACTGACAAGAAGGAAGGAAAAGAAAAGCGGAACAATCAAACACTACATTTTTATAGAAGAAGAACGCTGAGCAGAGGTTAACGCTTCAATCTAGAGGTTGTTATCAGCGTTAAATTTATAAAAAACAGTAGTTTACATAAATTAAGCGGACTCAGCCGATTGTTTATGTATCAAAATATACATCTGCAAAAAAGCAAGTGATTCTTCAGACTCATCCACAACCCGATCCGTTTTGCCCTCAACTCGTTCTAAGCTAGATCTAGAGTCAAGGATCAGGCTTTTTTGATTACGGACCTTCCCCTGGCTTATCCTATTCTATCCAACTCACATTCATGCTTGATTTAACTGGAAAAAACGCCCTCGTGACTGGAATTGCTAATAATCGTTCCATTGCTTGGGGAATCGCCCAACAACTCCACTCTGCAGGAGCTAATCTGGGCATTACTTATCTACCCGATGAAAAAGGTCGTCACGAGTCGAAGGTGCAAAAGCTGGTTGAACCGCTGGCACCTAGCTTATTCTTACCCTGTAACGTCCAAGACCAAGCTCAAGTGGATGCCACATTCGATACCATTCAGCAACAGTGGGGACGTCTAGATATTCTGATCCACTGCCTAGCCTTTGCCAATAAGGAAGATCTGGGGGGTGATTTTAGCGCGGTTAAGCAGGACAACTTCAATCTGGCCTTAGATGTCAGTGCCTACTCTTTGGTACAAATGAGTGCGGCAGCCAAACCCTTAATGACCGAGGGCGGCAGTATTGTGACGCTCACTTACCTGGGTGGGGCGAGGGTAGTTCCCAACTACAATGTTATGGGCATTGCCAAGGCAGCGCTAGAAATGAATGTTCGCTATTTGGCCGCAGAAATGGGGTCGCAAAACATTCGGGTTAATGGTATTTCGGCGGGACCCATCCGCACACTGGCATCCTCTGCGGTTGGCGGAATTCTAGATATGATCCACCATGTGGAAGAAATTGCACCGCTCAAACGTACTGTTACGCAGACGGAAGTGGGAAACACGGCCGCGTTTCTGTGTAGTGACTTATCGACAGGCATTACTGGCCAAATCTTGTATGTCGATTCAGGGTATTCCATTATGGGCATGTAGCGCCCCGTCCTGTGCTATCCTCCCTGACTGGGTGACAGCACAGGTTGTCTTGCCCGCATTCTCCTCCAGCGCTCTATGAAGAAGTATCGATCCTATCCGCTAGATCGTATTGCCATCACAGTTATGCTTGTGCTTACGGTTTTAATCGGCGGCATCATCGTGGGGGGTGACCATACCGTTCCCTTTGTTCGAGACTTTAGCTGGCAAAAGAAAAGCGTGGGGATTGAAGATACGGCATTTATTCTGTCCTTCAATCGAACTATGGATTGGCCGAGTGTTGAGCAACATCTTCAACTCACCCCTGAACTACCGGGCAAACTGAGCTGGTCAGGCCGACGGCTGGCCTATACCTTGACGGAACCTATTCCCTATGGAACTGAGTTTCAGGTGCAGTTAGACCAGGTAGAAGAAGCCCGTCGTGGTGTTCAGAGTCAGCCCAAGGTGATGCAACCTTTTACGGGTTCGTTTCGCAGCCGCGATCTCGCCTATATCTATCTAGGTGTGAATGGCGAGGAATCGGGACGCCTAATACTGAAGAACCTTACCCAAGATAAAAAAACTGTCCTGACTCCCCCTGAGCTGGTGGTGATGGAATTCCAGTCGTATCCCTATGGCGATCGCATTTTATTCACTGCGACTGAACGGGCGAGCGCCGACAATTTTAACCCTCAACTCTACACCGTTACCACTGGGCTACAGGCCAGTCCTCCTGGTCTGGATAATGGCCCGGTTAAAGCGGCAGGTCAGATCGAGGTCCTTTTAGATAACCGACAGTATCAGATCCTTAAATTTAATCTGGCGGCGGATGGTAGTCGGATTGTGCTCCAGCGAGCTCCCAAAGCAGGCGGTGGATTAGGTGAGGTTTCTCTTTGGCAGCTTCTGGAAGGCGGATCCCTGCAAAAGCTTGAGAATGTTCAGGGCGGTGATTTTCTGATTGCACCGGATAGCCAGTCTTTGGTGATTGCCCAAGGCCAAGGACTGGCTATTTTGCCTTTAGATGGCAGTGCCAGTGACGAGCCCTTGGACTTCCTACCCAAATTCGGTATGGTTTTGAGCTTTGCCAAGGATGGATCAGCCGCAACCATGCTCAAGTTCAATCCCGACTTTACTCGTTCGTTATTTTTAGTGACGAATCAGGGGCAACAAACGGAGCTGTTGAAGACATCGGGGTCAGTATTAAATACTGCCTTTGGGCCGCAGAAACAGCAACTGTATTGTTTACTCACTGAGGTGAGTACTGGCGAAACCTATATGGAAACCCCCTACTTAGCCGTAGTTGACCTGGCGACCCAAACAGAGACGCGACTGTTAGATCTCCCCAATCAACGCAATGTCAGTATGACGCTAGCCCCCGATGGTTCAGCTTTGATTTTTGATCAAGCGATTGAGGCCGATGCTGACGCTGAAAATGTTGTGCAAACCAATCAGGGCAGCACAGTAACGACCAGCAATCTATGGCTGTTGCCCTTGCAACCGGGTCAAAAATTACAACCGCAATCTATCGGGTCAGGATTAAATCCGTTGTGGCTTCCTTAGCGTTTATCCTTGCGCGTATCAGCCCCCGTGACTCTCAGATAACCGAAGTACATAATCCCAGTGAGCCCCAGTAGCAAGAGGACGAGATACTGAAAGGGAATAAAAGAGAACACCACAATTCGCATGGACTTCAGCATCCAAGCCAGCCCGAGATACCCTGCTGCGATCAAGGCGATGCCCTGAACCATGCAGGCAACTGGAACCTGACTTAAAGGGAGGCGCTGCTTCGTCACCCAAAATGAAATGCCCACGTAGTAACAAGGCGCTAGCATCAGTAGAATATCTGCTTCTTGCATCACCCGAGCCCAGCCACCATTGTTAGTGGCAAACAGCAAATAGCCAACCGCCAAGACCAAACTCAAAAGGGCCATCCCTAAATTAAAGCTCAATACAAAGGGTTCTTCTTTTTGGCCTGGGATAACCACACAGATAGCCAATGCTATCCAAGGGGCAAACAACATCATCCCTAAAAGCAACGGTTTGTATTGAATCAATAGCGAAAACAGGTCTTGAAAGGTCATCATCCTTCCTGTCGTAGTGGTTGGCCTCCAACTTCAGTGTGCCCATACCTTCACAGCAATGATGGGCAACTCGTCCCCAAGATTGGCAGATAAACGTTGTCGGCGGGAAGGGTGACGCTAACGCTTAAATTTCTTTTTCGGTTTTGCCGCTTTCTGGACCCGCCATGAGGTTTCGGTGCCCATCTGGCCCACCTTGGTAAAGACAAAGCCATAGCGTTCAAACTTGGGATACTTGCCCACTGAGCGCCGAGACAGTCCTAAGGTCATTGACAAGTCTGAAGTGGGTAACAACCATTCATGGGCGGCCGCCTTTTCTAACAAATCTAGACGATTGGTCAACGCTTGCACGGGCTCTGGCCGAGCGGCAAACGCCTCTAAAAAAGTAGCAAAGTTGGCATTGGGATTGAGGGGAGTCATACCGTCTTCAGCTGCAACCGCTAAAGCGCTAGCATCGATGCCAGACGGCTGCTCTGTAAAATCATGGATGGTTCCACCGGCCTCAATATGATCCGCTAACGCATCCAGTCGACCGACATCAGCTGGAGTGACAAAAGCCCGCCGCCCCACTTTGGTGGGCTGTAATTCTAATGCTGATAGACGATTGTAGAGGGCTGAGCGCTTAACGTTGTAGCGCTCTTGTAACTGACTGACTGGAATAAGCTCAGCAGAATCTTTAGCCATAATGTCGGGGGGGGACGTTGAGGAACCTTGTTAGCTTAGAATACTCAACTTTGAGAGTCTTGCTAAGGGACCGTTGTTTTCCGTTACATGTCCCCGTCGTTTATTCCGGGACAAAGACCTCAGCTAAGAACGGGGCTAATTCCTTATTGAGGCGGCCTGCTCGCACAAATTCCGCATAGGTATCCGCTTCTATGGCCAGTAATTCCTCTTTAAGTTGTTCTGCCGTAAATTCCTTTAACTCGGGATATTTCTTTTGCATCTCGTCCAATTCCGACTCCAGCTTGGCCAGTTGTCCTTCGACTAAGGCCGTTTGATACCGATAAAATTCCGGCTCAATTCCGGGTCGAGCATCTCCTTTCTCCAAATACTCTAGGACGCGAGAGAGGGCTGTCCGACGTGCGATCGCAGCTAAAAAATCCTGCTGTTGCGTTTGATCGCTGATTAAGTCCAATCCTTGCAGCAAAAACTTAGTGGTTAAACCTTGCACCAATAAGGTGAATAACACTACACCAAAGACCGTAGCAATAATCTCTTCTCGTTCACCCAGCACTGCGGGCACACTCAAGGCCAAGGCAATGGACACAGACCCTCTGAGGCCGCCCCACCATAAGACCGTTTGATCTTTAAGGGGAATGTCCGACTTGGCTGTGACATTGGTAAATAGGCCGAGAACATAAATGGAGATAGCCCGAGTCACCAGCATGCCCAAAATCGTGACGACGATGGTGCCTAAGTTATCGCCCAGGATGGCAAACCGAATCTGATCGCCAATCAGCAAAAAGACAATGGAGTTAACGAAGAAGGCCAAGAAATCCCAAAACTCTGTGACAATCAGTCGGGTTCTCGGGTTCATGCCAATTCGAGAGCCGAAGTTACCCAGCACCAAACCCGTGGTGACTACACCAATCACGCCAGACCCGCCCAAATCCTCTGTGAGCAAATAGGTGCCGTAGGCCGATACCAGCGTCAGTGACTGCTCCACCAAAGGTAAATCAAACCGCTGAGTCAGGTAGGAAATACCAAACCCAATTAAAGAACCCACACCAATGCCAATGCCAATCACAGCCAACAGTTGTCCCAACACCTGAGATGGCTCAAAGGTACTGACGCCCAAGGGTAAGCCCACCAAAAAGCTAAAGGCCACCACCGCCATACCGTCGTTGAACAGGCTTTCCCCTTCCATCAAGGTTTTAAGGCGTTTGCCTGCCCCGAGTTCTCGAAAGAGGGCAATCACGGAAACGGGATCGGTGGCGGATAAGCTGGCTCCGATTAACAGAGCGGTGGTCAGGGAAATTCCGGCAAATTTATTGAGGCCAAAGGCTACCCCCCCCACGGTGATCACCACTCCAAAAATGGCATAGAGACAGATGGGGAAAAGATCTTTTTTCAGGTCCGACCACTTTAGATTCCAGGCGGCCTCAAACAGCAACGGTGGCAAGAAGATGGCCAGAATCAGTTCTGGCGATAAATCCACTAAGCGGACATCAACAAAGGCTAAGCACAAGCCCACGATCACCAGCAGCAGGGTATAGGGAATTTGCCGAAACCAGCTAAATACCTGGGGCAGCGTGGCGACGCTTAAAGAGACGGACAATACTAGCAAAAATTGCTTGAGATTATTTGCGATCGCATCTTCTGCTTCCATCGCCATCTCAGCCACCATCGGATTGCTCAACAGCATTCAGTACTATTCCCTATCAATAGTTTGTATTCACTCACGAGACCAAACGGCCATTCGCCCCTTATAGGCTACCCTGTTCAGGCCAAAATCTTGACGCCAGCTTCGGGCAGCCTAACCATAAAGGTGCTGCCGGGTGCAGCCCCAGCCCAGGGATCTAGCTGATCAATCCGAGGACTAAAGGCTTGAAGATCGCCCTGCATTTGTGCCATTAGCGTTTTGGCAATGGCTAACCCTAGCCCAGTTCCAGGAATATCGGTTTGTGCCTGGATACCACGATATTCCCGCTCAAACACTCGGGTTAAATCTGCCTGGGGAATCCCTGGCCCACTATCGCTAATTAACAAGAGTTGGGCAGGTTGATGTTCCTTAGACAATTGGCGACAAACCTCTATCTGGACCTCGCCTCCAGCAGGGGTATATTTCAAGGCGTTATCCAATAAATTGCTACAGACCTCCCGCAGAGCCATCGCATCTGCCTGGATGGGAGGCAAATCCTTGGGAATTCTGATGGATAGCTGCAATTTCTTTTGCTCTACTCGTCCCACTGCCGATTGCATCAGGGGTTTGAGAATATCCGTGAGCTGACAAGGTTGCAGATGTAACGCCTCTTCCCCCAACGGTAGTGAGGGGGGGAGTGCAGGCGGAGGGGATTGAGGTGTAGAAACCCAAGCATCTGCATCTAAGGGCTCGATAGCCGCTTCCCCTAGATCAATGGCTCCGTCAAATTGGCGCAGCATCTCTTCTAAGCGATCGCTCTGTTCTACAATGCTGGCCGCAATTTTGCGGTTATTGTCCTCTTCGTCAAACCGCTTATGCAAGAGTTTGCCTAAGGTCTTTAAGGCCGTGAGTGGATTCCGAAACTGGTGGAGCAGATTGGAGAGGGTTTGCTGCTGTTCAGACTGCAACGCTCGCTGTTGATACTGGGCATTCGCCAACCATTGCGATCGCTGATCCAAAATACAGGCAATGGCTAAGGTCTCGGCGATCTGTTGTAACTGGGATTGCTCCACCTCACTCCAGGAACGCTGTTCGCGAGCAACCACCAATAACCCCAACACCATCTCCTCATGAATCAATGGAATCACTAAGCGTTGCGCTTGGGTCACCGAGAGTGCAGTGGTCAGCCCCTGTTCTCCCATCTCTAGCTGTGGCAAAGGCTCGGTCTGGCCAGCCGTCAGCGAGGGCATGGTGTCAACAGCCCCATCAGAGGCCGCAGAACTAGCAGGCAATCGGAGTATGGCGGGTTGTAAATCTTGAGCGGGATCTTCTGGATAAATAACAATGGGAATCAGTTCGCCTTGCTGTCGTGCAGGCAGATCCTTGGATAAGTAAACGGCCCCCATGGATGCCTCAAAACTTTGCATCAGGAGTGCCACTTGCGTTTGACAGAGGCTAGTGAATTCGAGGCTAGCAGGCAGCAACATAAAACGGGGACAACCAAGGCTGAATAGGGTTCTTCACCCTTACCCACTCTAAAGGATTTCTCCAGCCATGATCGGCATTCCTGATTCAGAGCCTGTGGCAGCGTTGGCTCCTCTCTCATTAACAGAAACACCTAAAACAGCAGAACTCGCATCCTCTGGCTTTTCAGTTTCCCAATTTGCCCACTGCTAATGGCAAGACTACTCCCTCTTCAATCTGTCAACCTTTGTATCGACGTTTGATGGCTGGGCAAGGGGAAATAACGGCTCATGAAATGGCATTCATCAATAAATGCGAATATCGTTAAAATTCCTTTGCTGGGAGGTTTTGACGGTACTAGGCTGGTGTCATTAATTAGGTTAGGAAAATAAATATTAGTGAAAGCTTGCGTATTTTTCACAGAACATCCTGATGTTAGAGTTAGCTTAACTCTGATTAGAATCGCTTCCCAATCCTTAAGCTAATACAGTTACTGATGAATGCTCAAGATGGCTTCTGAATGTTGTTTTATTCGTCTCCGCTTGCTACTGTTCAGAACTTTCTTTGGATTATGGGGACTCTATCTTTTGCCACTCAGGGCCGGTGCGCAGGCTCCGCAAGCGCCGAATGATTTCAACCAGGCTCCGCAGGCACCGACTGATTTTAACCGTATTGAACCTGAGACGCTACCTGAATCTCCGCCATCGGTGCCGCAGCAATTGCCACCCGCGGATAATCTGTTAAATGCACCACCGCAACCTGTCCCCCAGCCGGACTCACCGGATAATCCTGACGTGATCGAAGTCAAGGGATATCGTGTGGAAGGCAGTACGGTGTTTAAGCAGGCGGAACTCGATAAAATCACCCAACCCTTTACGGGCGAAGCCGTCCCCTTCTCACAATTGTTGGAAGCCCGTTCAGCCATTACTCAGCACTACATTGATGAAGGGTACATCACCTCAGGGGCCTATCTGCCAGCAGAGCAAGTGATCGAAGACGGTATCGTTACGTTACAAGTCGTCGAAGGCAAACTGGAAGCCATTGAAATTTCAGGTAATAAACATCTGAAATCTAGCTATGTGCGGAAGCGATTACAACGGGGCTCGGGTCCGCCTCTAAATGTCAATGAGTTGCTGGAAGCGATGCGGCTGCTTCAGATCGATCCATTGATTGGTAATCTCTCGGCTGAACTGACGGCAGGCTCAGAATCCGGTCTTAGTGTTTTACAAGTTGAGGTGGAAGAAGCGTCCACCTTTGATGTGCAGTTGGTCCTCGATAATCAGCGCTCCGGCAGTATTGGTAGTTTCCAACGACAGATTGTTGTGAGTGAAGCGAACCTCTTTGGCTTTGGGGATGCGGCCCGCTTGGGCTATGCCAATACCGATGGCAGCAATGAGGTAGATTTTAGCTACACTTTCCCGGTCAATGCTCGTAATGGCACCCTGGGGGCGAGCTTTAGCCAAGTGTGGAGCCGAGTGATAGAAGAACCCTTCGATCAGCTCGATATCGAAGGTACCTCTCGTGATATGAGTCTGACCTTCCGTCAACCTGTGATTCAGACCCCGCAAAAGGAGCTGGCCTTAGGCATCACGCTGGGTCGTCAGGAGAGTGAGACCTTTTTAGGCGGGCGCTTCGGCATCCCTAGAGTCCGTTTTCCCCTCTCTCCTGGGGCGGATGAGGAAGGGCGAACCAAAATCACTCAGTTACGATTGTTTCAAGAGTGGACACAGCGAGGCAATGATTCCGTCTTAGCGTTGCGATCGGAATTTGGCGCAGGTCTCGATTTGTTCTCGACGATTAACCCCACTGGACCCGATGGCCTCTTCTTTCTATGGCGAGGGCAAGCACAATGGGTCAAGCAATTTGCACCGAATAATCTGTTGCTGTTGCGTTCCAGTGCTCAATTTTCTGATCGAGCTTTGGTGCCGTTGCAACAGTACGGTCTCGGTGGACTTAATAGCGTTCGAGGCTATCCGCAAAATAGATTACTGGTTGACAATGGCCTATTTGGTTCAGCCGAGTATCGCCTTCCCATTGTCCGATTGGGTAATAACCAAGAGGGACTCTTACAGCTAGCTCCATTTGTTGATATTGGCCATGGGTGGAGCCATACTCCAGGTTCCGACGCAGAGACTTTAGCTGCCGTGGGTTTAGGGCTACGGTGGCAGTGGTCTGATTTAATGTCAGCTCGGCTGGACTGGGGAATTCCCATTCTGTCGATTGGTCGAGATACGAGTGGGTTCGACGATAGCCAATTATTTTTCTCGATCGTGGTCAGTCCGTTTTAGAACATGCTGCGAATGCCGTTCTCACAAGTACCGATGTAATTTCCATGGGAATAGCGCAAGTCTAGACTTAGGCCGCGTGCGGAGGGGCTTCTGCCGTAAGAGTGTTGGCTTCTAAACGGCCATCTTCCATATGCACAATCCGATCGGCTACATCAAGGATGCGATTGTCGTGGGTGACCAGTAGAATGGTGCAACCCTGCTCTTTGGCCAGAGTTTGCATGAGATTCACCACATCCCGACCGGACTTACTATCAAGTGCTGCCGTGGGTTCGTCCGCGAGGACAATGGCAGGATGACTGACTAATGCTCTTGCGATCGCAACCCGTTGCTTTTGGCCCCCAGACAGATCATCGGGATAGTAGTGAATATGATCGCCCAGCCCCACCTGATTCAGAATCGCCGTTGCTTGCTCCACCATCGCTTGGGGGGATCGAGTGCCTGTTACTTCTAGCCCCATCTTTACGTTTTGCAGGGCCGTTAAACTGCGGTGTAAATTATGGGCCTGAAAAATATAGCCATTGTGGCGACGGGCTTGCACCAGATCCTTTTCTTTTGCCCCTGCTAATTCCTGGCCCAGGATTTTGAGACTGCCCTTTTGAGCCGATCGCAATCCACCGACTAGAGTTAATAAGGTTGTTTTCCCCGACCCGGAGGGACCAGTCATCAAGACAATTTCTCCTGCGGCAATATCTAGGTGGATATCGAATAGCACCTGTTTACGCAGGCGACCCTGACCAAAGAAATGATCGAGATGATGAATCGAGATAACGGGGTCTTTCATAGTTATGGTTCCTGGGGGCTAAAACATATCAGCAGGGTCGGCGGATTGGAGTTTCCGGGTTGCGATCGCACCCGAGAGCGAACACATCACCACCGTTAACAGAAACACCGTGATTGCCCGAGCGGTGGTCATAAATACAGGTAGCGCTGTGGCAGAGCGGGTGAGGCTGTAGAGGCCAACGGGCAGGATTGCCCCTGGGATAAATCCAAACAAGGCTAGAATAATCGCTTCTTCAAACACCACACCCAGTAGGTAGCGGTTCTGGTAGCCCATCGCCTTAAAGGTGGCATATTCTCGGATATGGGCATTAACGTCTGTGGACAATACTTGATAGACGATCACAACACCCACCACAAAGGCCATCGCTGTCCCTAGTCCAAAAATAAATCCTACGGGACTACGAACCTGCCAGTAAGCCGTTTCAAATTCAATAAACTGCTCTAGGGTGAGTACCCGCACATCTTCAGGGAGATGATCATCAAGAGCGGCAACCACTTGGTCAAGGTTGGCATTCTCCTCCAATTGAATCAGCCCCAAATTAATGCTGCTCGCTTGCCGTCGGGGAAATTGCAGGAGAAAATTTTGATCGCTAGTGACTAAGGTACCATCGGCCCCAAAGGAAGCCCCCATCTGAAATAGCCCAGAAATAGTGATGGTACGCCGCTGGGCTTCTGTTTGCACAAGTTGCCCTCGATCAATTTGGGCAAAGGTTTCGGCATAATCTCCCCGAGCACCGCGATCAAACAAAAATGCATCGGGTTGCTTCACCTGCGCGAGTTGCTGGTTGAGTCCCGGTAAGGTTAATGCGGGGCGGTCAGGGTTAAAGCCTAAAACTTGAACCACCGTTTCTCGCTTGGTTTGGGGGTTTTTCCAGTTGAGGGTGCTCACATACAGGGGGTCGGCGGATTGGACGCCGGGAATATCCTGAGCTTGATAGAGTCGTCGTCGGGTAAAGGTAGACAGGGCCTGTAAATTCCGGGCCTGGGGACTGAGCAGCACAATGTCCGCATTCAGGGAACGATGCAGTTGAGTATTGCTAACAAACAGGGAGTCTTGAAACCCCATTTGCATAAACATCAAAACGTCGGCAAAGGCAATCCCTGCGAGGGCAACGAATAATCGCCCTTTTTCGTGGCTAAGCTGCAACCACCCCAGGGGAGTGCGGTGGGTTAGCGATTTTAAAGCCTTCATAATTGCACCGCCACGTTGACTTGCAAATTGGTAAATTGAGCAGCCTGTTGGCTGGAGGCGTCATCCAGCTTGACGTAAACCTCCACGACCCGGCCATCGATATTTTCGCTGGGGTCTGTATTGATGATCGTTTGGCGACGGACTTTGGTGCTAATCCGGTCCACTTTGCCCATCAAGGTTTTGGGCAAGGCATCACTCCTAACTTGGGCGGACTGACCCGTTTTAATTTTATGAACGTCACTCTGATAGACCTCGGCCACGGCATACATTTGTTGAGTCTTACCCAGTTCTAGGATGCCGTCTGTCCCCACTACTTCGCCCGGATGGGTATAGATATCTAACACCCTCCCCGATTGGGGGGCTTTGATATAGGCTTGCTCCAATCTGGTCTGGGCTTGTTTGACGCTGGCACGAGCTTGGCTAATATTGGCCTGGGCCACTTGCACATCCACAGGCCGCACTTCCGCAATTTGATTGAGTTTGGCTTGAGCTGAGACTAATTCTGGGGATTGGACGGCTTGCAAACGGTTGGCCACTGCTTGGGCTTCTTGCAGACTGCGTTGAGCGGTTTGTAATACCAGTTGTTTTTGATCACGCTCCGAGGCGGAAATCGCCCCTTGCTGGTAGAGGGATTGGTAGCGGTCAAATTCAGCCTGAGCATTGTCTACTTCGGCTCGTTGACGGGCAATCGCAGCCGATTGGGTAGTGCGTTCACCTTGTCTCTGAGCTTCTAAACGGGCAATTTCAGCCCGCTGGGCTGCGACTTCACCTTGTTTGGCTCCAGCTTGAATTCGGGCTAACTCTGCTTTTGCTACCTGCACCTGCTCTTGGGCGGTCAGCAAATCGGCTTGAAGGCGATCGCGACTATCGAGAATGGCAATCACCTGTCCTGCTGCCACCGTTTCTCCCTCTTTCACCAGTAGTTGAGCAATGCGATTGCCCTCAGTACTGCTAGGGGCTGAGAGTTGAACCAGCTCATCTTCAGGTTCCAACCGCCCCAGAGCCGTAACGGTTTTGATCACTAGGGGCGCAGCAGGAGAATGAGAGGCCTGACTGGAACCGGTGTATTGCCGGAATACCCAAATAGAGGTCCCTGCTAAGGTAAGCGCGGCTGCGATCGCAACCCAGGTTACTCGGGACCCTTTCAATCGGGAGGGTGAGGGCATGCTGTTCGAGACCATGGCTTGTCTCCAGAATACTTAACTAAACTGTTTAGTTTAGATTTGCTATTATTAGACTAAACCGATTAGTTTAGTTTTGTCAAGGGTAGTCCCACTTTGCCCTAGGATAGGGAAAAGCAATCGGTTTTAACTGCTCAAAACTTGGCGTTATGTTGCCCTTAGCCCACGATGGAAACCACCACTCCTACCTCCGAGCGTCAGCTCTCTACTACCAAGCGCAGCGCCATTTTGTCGGGGGCGATGCAGGAGTTTTTGGCCCATGGTTATGCTGCCACCACAATGGATCGAGTGGCGGCTGCCGCGAAGGTGTCTAAAGCCACGGTTTATAGCCACTTTCAAGACAAGGAAGGGCTATTTATGGCCTTGGTGCAGCAATTACAAGAGAAGAAATTTCAGGCGGTGTATGGATCACCCGAAGGGCAACGCTTGCAGGGACCCCCTAGGCAAGTGCTGCATCATCTCGCTAGCACCATGCTGGAAAACATTATCGAAGATAAGCCCTTTCAGGCCTTTATGCGGCTAATTATTGGGGAATCTGGTCGATTTCCAGAATTAGCACGAGCCTTTAGCCACCATACACCCCGATGTTTTCTCTCACTTCTAAAAGAGTATCTCAGCACTCAATCGGGTCTCAAACTCAAGGATCCAGAAGCAATTGCTCGAATCTTTATTGGCAGCCTCGTTCATTATGTGATTTTTCAAGAGCTGCTTTATGCCAAAGAAGTGGTGCCCTTTGAGCGAGAACGTATGATTACTGGGTTGGTCGATCTGATTGTGAATGAATCGGTATAACTGATTCTGCTGGTGGCGCCCATAACTCATATCAAGAAACCTAGTCCCTCCCCCCAAAACTGAGACCGGGAGATTCTGGCTTCCTTGAGCATATTGTTTTAAATCCAAACCTACTAAGTATGCGTATGAGGAGTACGTGAATCGATTTCAGAGTGTGTCTGTAAAAACGTGTTATGGGTCCAGATTATGAGAATTTGAATCTCATTGCCCTAGGGAACTAATTTTCAGGTTTGCGTCTATAGGACTGGCTGGATAACGCCGTCTTAATTTCCTTCTCTTCTGTATTGTGTGCTTGTTGGATTCAGAGGCTAACGATGTCCCATCCGCTCCCCCCCTTGTCTTTGACTGATACTCAGTCGCCAACACCATCCCCCCAGAATGCTTCAGCCATCGTCGTGGTGGATGCTGCGGTTCAAAATTACCAATCTTTTCTGGCCAGCTCCTTGATGAATCTTCAGGTTTACAGGCTCAACGCTCAGGAAGATGGCATCGCTCAACTCCAAGCCCTGTTGTCTCGCTATCAGCATCTTTCGAGTATTCATCTCATTTGTCAGGGGGCTCCTGGCCAAATGCAATTGGGAACCACACGAGTATGCGAGGCTAATTTGTGGGCCTATGCAGACGATTTTCGCAAATGGCGAGGCTGGTTGACCGATAACGCCAAAATTTCGATCTATGGATGCGATTTAGCCGCTAACAGGGTCGGGAAAGCATTTGTTTCTTGGCTCGGGTTACTGACAGGGGCCTGTGTGCGAGCGCAATCTGCGCTGTTAACTTGACGGTTTAATAGGCGTCCACAACTGATCCATCACTCCCATAACGATATTTCAAGCCCACCCTCGCAGCCGATAAGTCGCCAGCCCAATCCATTCCTTAAGGGCCATAGTGGTGTCATCCAACGCTTTCACATCGGGCAGCAACCGTAAAATAAACCCCAACACACCATCATTTTCATTGACATCTGTTACCTGAAAATCAGTCGGTGCAGCAATGACAGATAATCCTAATTTCTCAAAAATTGCCATTGACCGAGGCATATGACGAGCCGAGGTGACCAGCAATAAAGGTCCGGCAATCTTGTTCTTTTCCAGTACCTGCTGAACATTAATGGCATTCTCATAGGTATTGAGAGAGTCAGGCTCCAACAGAATTGCAGACTGGGGTACCCCCATGGTTTGGATCAATTCAGCCATATCCGCTGCTTCAGATTTCCCGCCACCTTGCCAAAAAATGCGTCCACCCGCCAAAATCACGGTCGGAGCTTTCCCGTCTCGATAGAGCTTGGCAGCATATACAACCCGATCGCCTTCTTCCGATAACTCTATCCACGGACGAGGCGGATGAGCCGATCGCGTGCAGCCCCCGAGAACGACAATGGCCTCTGCAGATGAATTCTGGGTTAAGGGGGGATACTGATGCTCTAGAGAGTAAAGCAAGCCATCTCCAACCCAAGCATTGGCACCAAAGAAAAGCACTCCTAGCGCCAGGCCCACACAAACTGCGGCGGCTTTTGGGCGTTTCCAGAATAGTGCGATCGCAACCATCAACAGCACCATGCTCAACCCCACCGGATAGATCAATAGAGGGAGCAACTTAGATAAAAATAGAAACATAAACGTCGAACTCAATCTCCAGCGTTTCATCCCCATCCCCTGCGGGCTATGGGAGTAGACCCAGTATCCTGCTGGCCTCTCCCAGTATTACGCGTTTAGGTTGTAACGTTGATGAATATTCTGTCCGCGTTGTTTAAATAGGGCTTATGGGGTTGGACTGGCCTTCTCTGGACCAGGAACAACATTAGTTGATTTGCCTGGGAAAAAGCGACGATAGTAAACACCTGGATCAAACACCGTTGAGTCTGGCTTCTGAGCCTGCTCTGGGGACCGAGCATCCTCTGCCTTCTTTGTACTCTGACTTGAAGCGGTAGAGGGACTAGAGACCTTGGGTTGACTCGAAGATGCAGTGGGAGCAGTCGTTGCTTTAGAACTAGAGGTCTTGGGCTGACTGGGTGAATCCTGGGGAGCAGTCGTTGCTTTGGAACTCAATGACTTTGAAGGAGTAGTCGGTTTGGGTACAGATTTGATAGGGGTCTGCGGTTTCTGCGGCTGTTGTCTCTGTACACGCGGGGAAGATAAATCAGAAGGCTTAGATACAGCCTTCATAGACTCAGATTTTTTCGGCGTTGTCGGTGCAGTTGGTGTAGTTGGTGTAGACGGTTTCGCCTGTACTGCTGTTTTGGCTGGAGTAGCACTCGGTTTTTTCGATTCAGGAGCCTGAAGAGATTGGGGTGTTTGCTGCCCAAGCTGATTGCGCTGCTGTTGCCATCGATCTCGTAAGGATGAAAATATAGACTCTGTGGGTTTTGGTTTAAGTGGCTGAGTCGCGGCAGAGGGTTGAGTTGGGGTTGACTGAGCCTTCACAGGTTCCTTAGTTGCAGGTTTTGCAGCGGATGGTTTCTGGGTTGAGCGTTGAGCAGTGGGTTGCTTGGCAGCAGGCGTTAAAGACGGCTTGGCTGGAGAAATATTATTTTTGCTAGGAGGTACTGTGACAGCACCTTTAGTATCAGGCGCTTTCTGAGGAGCAGGTTTCACTGGAGTGGGTTTGGTCTTTTCTGCAGGAGACATCAGCTGTTTCTGTTGCTGCCATCTCCCTCGCAAAGACGAAAAGACTGAATCGGTTTGCTTGGGTTGAGCAGGCTGAGTCGCGGCTGGTTTAGGCTCCACGGGCTTCGCTGGTGCAGGCTCCTTAACTGTCGATTTTGTAGAAGATGGTTTCTGAACTGAACTTGGAGAAGCGGGCTTCTTGGTAGTTGGAGTTGAAGACGACTTAGCAGAAGACGATTTACTGGGGCTGGGAGGCGTGGTCACAGTCCCGGTTGTACCAGTTATTTTTTGAGGAGCAGGTTTCACTGGAGCGGGTTTGGTCTTTTCCGTAGGAGACATCAGCTGCTTCTGTTGCTGCCATCTTCCTCGCAAAGACGAAAAGACTGAATCGGTTTGCTTGGGCTGAGCAGGCTGAGTCGCGGCTGGTTTAGGCTCCACGGGCTTCACTGGTGCAGGCTCCTTAACTGTCGATTTTGTAGAAGCGGGCTTCTGGACTGAACTTGGAGAAGCGGGCTTCTTGGTAGTTGGAGTTGAAGACGACTTACCAGAAGACGACTGACTCGGGCTAGGAGGCGTAGTCACAGTTCCTGTTTTACCAGTTGCTTTTAGAGGCGCAGGTTTCACTGGTGTAGGGTTAGCCTTTTCTCCAGGAGACATCAGCTGCTTCTGTTGTTGCCATCTCCCCCGCAAAGACGAAAAGACTGAATCGGTTTGCTTGGACTGAGCAGACTGAGGCCCTGCTGGTTTGGGCTCCACGGGCTTCGCTGGTGCAGACTCCTTGGCGGTCGATTTTGTACTAGATGGTTTCTGGACTGAACTTTGAGGAGCGGGCTTATTGGCAGCTGGAGTTGAAGACGACTTAGTAGAAGATGACTTACTTGGACTGGGAGGCGTAGTCACAGTTCCTGTTGGCCCCGTTTTCTTCTGTGGAACAGGTTTCACTGGAGCAGGTTTAGCCTTTTCTGCAGGAGACATCAACGACTTCTGTTGCTGCCATCGGTCTCGCAGAGCAGATAAAGCAGAAGGCTGGGACTTCTCCTTAGACTCCACAGAGGGTTTAGGAGACTCCTTCTGAGTCTGATTATCAACCTTGGAGGTTGTCGCAGAGCCACTCGTCTTGGGTGTGGCTGTTTGAGCAGGGGCTGTAGGTTTCTCAGGTTTTACGGTTGGTTTGCTTGAGTTGGGAAGTGTTGTAGCCTTGGGTGATGGTGCTGATGGGCTCGGTTTTGGCGCAGGTGCTGCCTTCTTTTGCCGCTGTTGTAGCCGATCTCGAAACGCGGAAAATACGGAAGAATTGTCATCTTTACCTTGTTGTACAGGCGCTGCGGGTTTTTGCTGAGATTTCTCGGGACTAACAGCCGTTTTAGCACTTGGCTCAGCCCCCTTAGAAGGAACAACAGGCGGTTTGGCACTTGGGGACGGGGAAGCGGGTGGCTTCGGTTGAGCGGTTTGGGACTTCGCAGGTGATGGCTTTGATGGCGTAGATGGCTTCGATGGCGGAATAGTTGTGATCTTTGGTTTAGCCGGAGGAGTCTCTACTGTATTGGTTGAGCGAGGGCTAGGCGTCGGCTGCACTTTCGTCGGGGATGGAGTGGCTCGCTGACTCGACGGCTTATTAAGATTGGGAGCTGGCTTTGGCTCTATCTTTTTAGTCGCAGGTGCTGGTTTTTTAGGCGCAGGTGCTGGTGGCTCTACTGTCTTAGTCGCAGGGCTAGGAGTTGCTGGAGCTGGCTTGGGTTCTACTGGCTTAGCGGGTGCTTTCCCGTCTGCAGTCGATGGTGAGGGTTTAGCAGGTTCAGGCCGCACCTGTTGCCAAAACTTGGTCAAGCTTGTTTTCAGCGAAGAATCTTCATCCTTCTGAGTAGATTTAGGTTGCTCAGAAGGTTTTGAATTTGCTGAAGACTTCTCTTTAACAGGTGCCGGCGCTTTCACGGCTGGCGTTGAGGGAGCCGGAGTCGCCTCTGGCTTGGATACTGTGGGCTTAGGGGTTGCTTTAGAAGAGGCGTCTCCCTTCGGAGGTGCCGATTTCCCTGAGGGCTTTGGTGCCGTTTTCTCAAGACCTGAAGATTGATCAGTAGGCTTTAGCGGAGACTGCTTTAGCTCAGAGGGGGATGCAGCTTTCTCTTTTTGTGGAGAGGTGGGTGGTTTTTTCTCGGCCTTGGCAGCAGGTGGCTGCGCTGGGGCTGCAGATTTACCAGACTCTGCTCCTTTCGCTGGTGTCTCCTTTTTAGCCGGTGTGCGATCAGGCGACGGGGCCGGAGAGACAACTTTTTCTTTGGCCTGGTCAGCAGTTGGCTTTTTCTCCTTCTGGGTAGGGGATGTGGGCTTCAGGTTTTGATCGGGCTGCTTCGTCGGCTCCGGTGATTTTGTCTCAGCAGGTTTAGTGGGAGCAATAGGCTTTGCTGGAGTAGGTTTGGGTGCCGGTGCTGGCGCAGAGACCTTAGACTTGGGAGTCGCTGCCGGCTGCTTAAGTACGGGCGCTGGCACAGGCTTAGGTGTTTCAGCTTTGGGTGGTGCGGGTTCAGCAGGAGCAGGGCTAGGAGGTGCGGGTTTAACTGGGGGTTGAGGCCGCTTGTAGTTGGGATTAACAATCCCGCCTGCATCCAGCACGGACAAATCCCCTCTTATTAACTGAGAGAGCGTATCGTTACGGTTCTCTTGCAGCTCCACCACGCGAATAGTGTCGTTATAGACATTGTCTATCGTTCGACCCCGCTGATCCGTTAATTGCATCTGTACCCAGTTCTTGCCAGGTTTTAAACCTTGAACATAGAAGGGCTGCCATTCATCAATACGGAACTTAGAGCCATTGACTGAAATCTGAGCTTGCCAATTGGCTGAGTTGGGCTCCGTTGTTGGCAAGTTGCTCAAGACAAAATCGATCAGTACCGTATCTGTCCCAAAAACGCCTTGCGGTTGTCCATAGGTGAGCAATGGCCGATCGGCAGCAGGGTTATTTTCGTCAGTTTTGGTAAATACATGAAAGGTGGTTTGAGCAAAGGCACGGGTATTTTTGAAGCTCTCGGCCCAAGGACGAACCGCCACCGCCCGGATAGTATGCGTACCCGGTGCTAAGTCTTTAAAGACTAATGGTTGACTGAGGTCATAAACCTCTTGGGCGGGCTGATTATCGAGCAGAACACTGAGGTGGGGGCCCAAGCCTAGCTTTGCATCTTTAAAAATAGGTAAATCTTTAACGTCGAACCGGACTGAAACCGAGTCATCTTTAAGGAGCTGATCAACTGCAGGACTGAGGATTTTAACCTGAGGCTGATATCGATCCATTTGCGATCGCAATTTTTGAATGGCTTCAGGGGGAGAGACTTCAACAATATCGGTGACTGGTGAGAATTGGCGGGGTGCCGAAAGGGCGGGGGAAGCCATAGATAAACTGATCCCCACGATGAAGCATATAAGCGTGAAACTACTCAGCCACCCGACTCTTGTCTGCCGACATCGCATACCAAATACCTAGAAATACTTATTTATTAGTGATTGTGAAAATCTTGCTCTAGGGGAACTATACCGGAAAAGCCTGGCACTAATGGATGAAATATGAAGCTTTACCTCTGTCAGCAAATTATGAGAATTTGTAAACAAAAATATAAGAATTTCTTATGTTTTATATGCGTCAATCCTGAAGGATAGATATCCTCTGGGTCCATGTATCGACTTATTTCAATGACGCATTTTGGCTCGCTAGAAATCCAGTGAAATATTTGTAAATAGAGGAATTGAGGATTTATGGGACGATTTGCTCATCTCATCTCATTCCTGATTTGATCGCCAAAGAAGGGGATGGAGTAAACTTTTATGACACATTTTGAATATTTATAACTATATAAGTTTTTTTACTCATTCTTGATCGGGTGATCCCTGCCCATATCGAGCACCTTAATTATTGTTAATTACCGGAAAAAGTCCTGTCAGGCTTCTATAATTCACTATTGAGAACTCCATTCCAGATGGCTTTCCACTGCTACTACAGCACTCTGTCATTTAAAGAGATTTGTCTGTTGCTAGCGAAATGTAAACCTAAGGTGGCGGTTTTATTAAAAAGCTTTGAAGTCCTTACGCTTTAAGCGATTTTGCTGATTTATATGTATTTTCTGCATAGCATCAGCGCCATTCTCTTAGGAATGACACTGCTATCTGGTGAGGATGCTCATTCCTTGCTTGTCCA
>NZ_JANQOY010000108.1 GCF_028285565.1 Acaryochloris sp. IP29b_bin.148 | reverse complement strand
ATTGCCTATTCGTATCACCCGATGAAGCCTGCTCTGGATCTGACGCCTGAGGAGCTAAAGGCCCTCCCTGCCGCGATTGTTTAGCGTCGAACTCACGTTCAATTAGCTTTGGTTTAGATCTGGGCTAATGTGCGATCGCACGGTTGCACTCTCTGGAGGGAGAGGCGATCGAATGGCCGCGAGACGCTAAATCATTGGCAGCAATTGGCCAGGTCGAGCACTAACAAGGGTAAATATCGTCCCGAAATACTAGCGGATTCTGTTTTTGCGATCGCACGCGCCCCCATCGCCAGGTAAAAGGCTTCAGCATTTGGATCGCTCTGGATCATAAGAGTCTGGGTACCACAGGCCATGGCCTGTTTTTGAGCATGCTGCATTAGGATTCTGCCATAGCCCTGCCGAATAAAAGCGGGAGACACAAATAAGGCGAGCAGTTCCATCTCTTGAGCGGAACATGGTTCTAAGCCATAAAAACCAATCAACCGATCGCCCGTTTCAGCTAGAAAGAAATGGAATTGGGGATGAATTATCTGGGCTGACGTATACGTTAGCTCTGGTCGGCAAGCGGTCATAAACGCAGGAGAATATCCCCAATAGGCCTTGGCATGAATGGCGAGTTGACTGAGGGCTGGGGCATCCTCAGGTCTGGCCTTTCTGATTTCAAAAGTAATGGGAGACCTCACACTGGACACTTAAGAAATCTAAACACTCAGGTTTGACTTTGCATGAAGGGAATAGCATCTTAGACCTATATGGCTTCTCAGATTTAAACCTTAATTCTCATTTAACCCATCTTTAAATATCGGCAATCATATAGGTCGTGATGTCAGTTATTAAAGGTAGCTATGCTTCTCCAGTAAGGAAACAAAATCTGATTTTCCAATGTCATAAGACTGCTACTCATTAGCGATAAAAATGAATTTTAAGGAGCCACTGGCTCAATCTAGGTGAATTTTATTGCTTCTTTAAGTTAGGTCTATCTGTTGTAGCAGCGTATTGAAAAGAATTGCCCTCAACAACCATTAATCTTGCCTTGCTGAAGTTTTCTTCATGCTTTCTCTGCAGGGCTTATGAGACATCCTATGGACGTTCAAACAAGACAACCTAGTCTGCGCAATGGTTTGATTTACCGCATCGGTCTGCACCTGTTTGCAAGACTAACCCCATTGATATTCGGATGTACCCATTCAAGTAGGGGACTGGCGGTTTTCTCGGGCAGTTACCTCAGTCCAGAAGCCTGCTGATTCTGTTTTGAAGGTTTAAAGGAGTTAGATGCAAACATTTCTGCTGATTTGGTTAGGGCAAGTTGTTTCTCTGTTAGGCACAAAACTAACAGAGTTTGCCCTTGGCGTATGGGTTTACCAACAAAATCAGTCCATTAGCCAGTTGGCCATGGTGATTTTGTTCACTTACTTGCCCAATCTGCTGATTTCACCCATTGCTGGACCACTGGTGGATCGCTGGAACCGTCGCTGGGCGATGATTCTCAGTGATGCTGCGGCAGGTGTTGGTACGCTGATTATTGGTGCTTTGGTCTTTACCAATCAGCTAGAGATTTGGCATATCTATCTAGCGGTGAGTGTTAGCTCAATTTTTAATGCCTTTCAAGTGCCGGCCTATACAGCTGCGATCGCACAGTTGACGCCGTCTAGCCAATATAGCCGTATGAACGGCATGGTCCAGATTTCCCACGGGATTGCTCGGGTGATTTCACCTGCGATCGCAGGTCTCTTGATCGGTATCCTGGGCATTGGCGGCATCCTGATTATCGACTTCAGCACCTTTCTCGTGGCACTAACGACCTTGCTGATTGCCCGCTTCCCCAAAATCGAGCGCACTCGACCCACCAAGCCACCCCAAATTCGACGACTTTTGCAAGAGATGCAGTTTGCCTGGCGGTATATCACCAAGCGTCCTGGCCTGTCTCGACTGCTGCAATATATGTCCACCAACTTCTTTTCCGTCGGCATTCTAGAAGTCGTGTTTTGGCCACTCATCTTGGATTTTGGCTCGCAGGAAGAGTTAGGATATGTCCTTTCCATTGGTGGAAGTGGCTTACTGCTGGGCAGCATCGTGATGACGGCTTGGGGAGGTCCCAAACGGAAAGTGTATGGCCTGCTCTACTTTATTCCCTTACAAGCACTAATTATGCTGATGGCGGCCCTCCAAACCTCCATCCCGCTAGCAGCCCTGGGCCTATTTGTGTATCTCTTTGCCCAACCGATTATCGTCAGTTGTAACCAAGCCATTTGGCAGAGTAAAGTCCCTCAACATTACCAGGGTCGGGTGTTTGCCCTCCAGCAAATGATTGAAAAATCCTTGGCCATCTTTGCCTACATTATCGTAGGTCCCTTGGTGGAGAACTTCTTAGAACCCCTGATGGCGGGTGGCCCCTTTGCAGAAACCGTCGGTCCCTATATTGGTGGTATTGGTGCAGGTCGAGGGATTGCCTTAATGGTTCTGCTGATGGGAATTGGCAACTTACTGGCAACCGGCATGGCCTTTAGAAGCCGTCGCTTGCGCCGCTTAGATGTGGAATTGCCCACTGTAAAACGACCCAATATATCCGTTCCTCAACCAGACGTTCGTGATGCCTATTGTTTAGAGGAGGCAACCTCTCCATGAAGATTGCAATGATTACCTCTGGTTTCCTCCCGGTCGTGGACGGGGTTACCGTCGCTGACTTCAACCGGATGAAGAAGCTAAGTCAGTGGGGGCATCAAGTTCGGGTCTTTTGTCCTGACTACAGCACGTTGGCCAGTGTTTATCCCAACTGGCAGGACTACACAGGTGAGATTCTCCCCAATATTGAAGTCGTCAATCTCCCCAGCGATGCCTTTATGGGGCTCGACTTTGAACGTAATATCAGTTGGCGAGCCCGTCCACACCTGTTGCAATCCCTAGAAGAATTTCAGCCCGATATCGTTCATGTGGATGAACCTGAACGACTGTCTGTGGGACTATTGCAAACGCCAGGTATCCAGTATGCCAAGCAGGCGGGCATCCCCTGTGTGTGCTTTTACCGCACCAACTTTATTGAGTATGCGGAGGATTACTTCGATTGGCCACCCGCTGCCATTGCTGGCCTACAGTACTTGTTTAAGCTGCTGCTGCGTCGGGTGTATAACGCCTACGATCAGACCTTCACCACCAGTCCAATTACCCAAGAGAAGATCATCAAACTGGGTATTAAAAACTCTCGTTACGCTGGGCTAGTGGGCTTTGATACGGATAACTTTAGTCCCCAATTGCGATGTCCTAACTACTTTGCCCAAAACTATGCCTTACCCCAGGTGGATCAGCAGGTCAAGCTGGTATTTGTGGGACGGTTAACCCCGGATAAGGGCTGGGCTTTTACCTTCAAGGCTATGCAAGAAGTGTTGTCTAGCGTTGATCGCGATCAAGTAGCGCTAATGGTGGCGGGTGATGGCTCCATGCGGGAAGAAATTGCGGAGGAATTAGGATCCCTAACGCCCCACGTCCATCTGTTGGGTCGAGTCGAACCATCCCAAATTCCTGCTCTGCTCGCTAATAGCGATATTCACATCACCACCTCAGAGAAAGAGGCGCGAGGTCTTACCATTCTGGAAGCCTTTGCATCAGGGATTCCGGTGTTGGCTCCTCGGGCAGGTGGAGTCGTCGAAAATATCGAGCATGGTTGCAATGGCTATCTGTATGAACCCCAATCTGTTCATGATTTTGCCGATAAGCTCCAAGCGCTGATCGAAAGTCCGACCCTACGACGAGGTATGGGAGACTATGCGCCATCGAGTGTTGAAAATTACAGTTGGGATCGGGCCTTTCAGACGTTGGTGGAGCTATGGGAAGAGGCAATCCGAAACAATTCATCTTCACCAGCCCGAACTTTAGTGGGGACGTCATCTGGTCGGTAATTCCGGTTTCCAGATCCGTTAGTCATCCCTCGATAGCTTTTTTCCAATGTTAAGTGAAAAGCAGAAAATGCTCGCTGGGGCAGATTACCTTGCTTCTGATTCTGAGCTAATGAAGGAAAGAACACTAGCTCATGCGAAATGTCATCGGTTTAATTCAACCCCAGGATGTAGCCCTGAAAAGTTGCAGATTTTAGCTCAAACCTTTGGCTCATGTGGTGCAGATTGCTATATTGAACCGCCCTTTTTCTTGGATTATGGCTATAACCTCTTCCTGGGGCAAAAAGTCTATTTGAACTTTAACTGCATCATTTTGGATTGTTCAGTGGTGACCATCGGTGATTTTGTAAAATTTGGCCCCAATGTTCAGGTCTATACGGCAGGGCATTCTCTGGATAATGCCAAACGATTGCAAGGGTTCGAGTTTGCAAAGCCCATCACCATCGGCTCCAATGTTTGGGTTGGAGGGGGTTCAATTATTTTGCCTGGGGTTGATATTGGCGAAAATGCAGTGATCGGTGCTGGCAGCTTGGTATCCAAAAGTATTCCAGCCAATGCGGTGGCTGTCGGCAATCCTTGCAGAGTGGTTCGGGATAATAAATGAGAAGTGGGTGCAATTTTTTGATCATCCATTCCTCTCAGGTCAAGAGATGCTGAACTCCTAACGCTTACCAAGGCTGACACCTGAGCATTTTAATCAGAAGCATCCTGAAAATGGGACTATTTCGGCATAGGACGCAGTACCAATTTGAGTGCACGGCGGATATAGTCTGTCCAAGCTTCTTCCGGTGGAAAGATTAATGCATAGAGCATAATGCCGCTCATCGTGTCGAATACTAAACCTGCATCCACATCACTTGCAACTTCCTGTTTTACTTTTGCCCGTTCAATGATGCTGGCGAAAGCTTGTTTTCGAGGTAGAAGATATTTTTCCCAGTAAACTCGCGCAAACTTAGCATTACTGGATGCGCTGCTAATAATCATGGTAACGGCTTGCTTGCCGAGTGGGGTCAGCGTTATTTGTGCTGCATTTTCGATTAAGGCATCCATATCACCCCAAAAACTCCCTGTATCGGGAACGCGAATCTCTTCCCGCACACTCTCGATGGCATCAGCAACGAGTTCGTCTTTATTAGCATATCGTCGATAGATGGTTGTCTTGCCTACTCCTGCACGTGTTGCGATCGCATCCATACTCATCTTCTCAAAACCTACTTCGGCTAGTAGTTCCAGAGTGGCTTTCAACATGGCCTGATGAGACGACGCACTACGAGGTCTTCCCGGCGACTTTTTATAGGCATCTTTCATAGATGCTATTATGAATTACGATACATATACGTATCGTAATTCAATGAATCAACCTCCCCTTTATATGGATAAAAAGAGTACTCAAACCCTGAGAGAAGGGTTAATTGAGTACTATGCATGCAATCCGCATGTCACGAATCCAGGGACTCAACCCACTCACTTTGGCAAGATTTTACGGGCACATGATGTGGGACATGTGATTTATGGCTGCGATACAGGCATGCATGATGAGCTGAAAATTTTGCCGCTCTTTTGGTGGACGAGTGAATGTACCTTTCGGACGTATCTGAAGATGAAAAATTCCCCTGCAGTGGATGTGATGTATGACGATATGATTCGAGAAAAGGGGGCGCTTTGGCTATATGGAGCAGTTTTGAGCGTACTGCCTTCAGTATTGATTGACCTGATTCCCATTTGGATTAGAACTCGTAATCGCCAGAAGCTGCTGCCATTTCTGGATTTCGAGCCATTGCTTGATCGATCGCTGTTAGATATCCGCCAGGAATTTGATTTGATATCTTTGCTGCCGTAAGGAAAGAAAACCTATCACCTTACACAATACGGAAGTCGGTCAGGCATTAGAAGGTTATCCCTTCTAGCCTTGGAACAAGTATTGCTCTCATCTTTACTGATGCTCTTCCTTGATATCTCACAAAGAATCAACGTCACAGCCATCTCATCAACAAACCATGATCAAACGTTTGCATTTACTAAAATCTAGGCCACGATTGATTGAATAAATGTCACCATGATCAGTGATTGGCGTTTAGGAATCAATAATATGGCCGCTGAATTTAAACATGTCATGCTGATGGTCAAAGACATTCCAGCAACCGTAAAGTTCTACTCAGAAGGGCTGGGATTGACTGTAAAAATGCAAAGTCCCGGTTGGGCAGAGCTAGATGCGGGCGGGACGACGATTGCGCTCCATGCAGCAGGTGAAACTGCGGGTGGTGATTCTCCCATTTTGAGTTTTCACGTTGAGGATGTACATGCTGCTATAGCAACTCTAGAATCTCTAGGTGCCCAACTCGAAGGTCGTGTGAGAGAACCTGCCTTCGGTAAAGTGGCTGCCATGCGGACCCCGGATGGTAACTTGCTCAGCTTACTACAACCTTCAGGTGTTCCAGCGGGTCAGTCTCACTCTCACTGATAACCCTATCTAGGTTTCTCTGTCTTGGGGAGGAACCTAGACTTGCAATACATTAGATTTCACGCTCCTCAATAGGGGAGCCTCTCTCTATTTTTAAAAAACTAAAAGTCAGGCTTAACGATATTCGTGGAGTTCTATAAACAAGCTTGACCTGGCGAGTGTAGCCTATGTCATGATGAGAAGGAATCCAGGCTCACATTGCCTTCTGTTCCTCCAGCTCCGGTATTTTTGTTGTATCTTTGCAAGACCTAGATCAGTACTATTGCGTAGGTGGATAGAACGGTAGTGTTACATAGATCCGTAGTTTAATCATTTCTCTCAGCTGGGCCTAGATTTAAGCTGAAATGAGCGCCCCTCTGCTAGGTCAAAGTCATGAAACTCGCCCATGAGCTGCATCAACTGCTAACAGATGATTCCCGCATCGATTCATTGCCTGAGTTTTTCCTATCTGGTTCCGTGAGTGACCCTAGCCATACGAAACGTCGCATGCAACAACGGGCCATTTCCACCGATATGATCGAACTAGCGCTCCTATACGGCAAGCAGGAATATCACAGCCACGCCAAAACTTACACCCTTTTAGATAAAACCCTCAGAAATACCCCCTATCAACGCTTTGTCGATAAACTCAGAGGGTTGCGCGTGATTGCCTTAGAAACGGCACGTGGATTGCAAGTCACTAGCGTTTATTGGGCCTGGGATTTACGCTAGCGATCCAGCAAATTTTTCACCCTGGCTTGCAACCCCTTAATCGCTCTCATGACTGTGACCATGGATAACTGAGTGTTTCAACTCAGCTCGCATTCTCTAGATTTAGTACTTCGTTAACAGAGGGGGATTGAACGAAGATAGCGGATTATCGAGGTTAGTATTTCCCTTGAAGCTAGGTAGGGTCAGTTTTTGATGCAGAGTATTGACAACTCATCATGGCTGATAGTTTCAACAAGTAAAGATCAGAAAAATTGGGGGTAGCAGTCGCTGTTTTCAGAGATTTGGTTAATCACTTTTGTTGGTTAATCACTTTTGACAGATTCGGTGTGAGAGAAGTCAAATATGTTGTCGAAATGGGCATACTTAAGCGCAGCCTCAGTCAAAATCATCTTCATCGAAGGGTTGTTATGAAACGTTGGCTTTCTCCCAGAATTCTGTTGCTACCGTGTTTGGGTGTGTACTTATGGATGCAGCCAGCCCACGCTCAATCGATTGTCACCGAACCCAACGGTACTAAGACAATTGTCACAGCTGATGGCAAGCGGTTTAACATCAGTGGTGGCAGTCTTTCAGGTGATGGAGCGAATCTATTTCATAGCTTTCAGAAATTTGGCCTTAGCAAGGGAGAAATTGCGACCTTCCTCAGCAATCCCAGCATTAAGAATATTCTTGGGCGCGTGACCGGAGGAGACGCTTCTGTTATTAATGGTCTGATTCAAGTCACTGGCAGCAATGCCAACCTATACCTCATGAACCCGGCGGGGATTGTGTTTGGTCCAAATGCCACGATCAATGTCCCTGCAGATTTTCGCGCAACCACCGCCGATGGAATTGGCTTTGGGAAGGGTTGGTTTAACGCGGTCGGTGACAATGACTATGCTGCCCTAGGGGGGACTCCCCAGAGTTTGCTGTTTAATGCTGATCAGCCCGGTAGTATCGTCAATGCCGGAAACCTGGCTGTGGCGAAAGGGCAGAACTTGAGCCTGATTGGCGGCACGGTCGTAAATACAGGCTCACTCTCAGCTGAGGGGGGGCAAGTTACCCTGGCTGCAGTACCCGGTCAGCGTCGGGTGCGTATCAATCATCCCGATATGTTG
>NZ_JANQOY010000079.1 GCF_028285565.1 Acaryochloris sp. IP29b_bin.148 | reverse complement strand
GATGACCAAGAGTGAGGGCATCATGGACTCTATATCCTACAGAACATTGTTGGGAAAAGGGATTGAGCAGTTCACTCCACAAAATCCGAAAGAACGAGGTACATCGAAGATTTGATTCAGAGTGGTAGAAAGCAGAACATTTCAGAATGTTACCCCCGAGCAGGACCAGTAGAAGAAATGCCTATGGCTGCGTAATTCTCCTGGTTTTGATCACTCTCCAACATCAAAAGATCCTGAGAGATGTTCTCCATTCAAAGATCTCAACGGTTTTCAATACCATGACAACTGGCTACAGAATCTCCTGACTGCAGGCTCAATGAATGCTTACAGGCAGAGACTTTCAGGCCACTCCACAACATCCGAAAGAACGAGCAACGTCTGGTGACTACGAAACATAACCATCAGAACAACCCTTGTAAGATTTTCTGCTGAAGAGGCAAGGCTTGCTCAGCAGAAAAACAATCACACAATAAGGTACAACCGTAGTAATAGTTACTCAGGGTGATGACGGCTTCAGGATGATCATAGGCGAGGGTAGGAAACCGAAATTTATTAGATCCGAGAAAGGGATGTTCTTCTTGATCCGGGTTAGAAATATCAGCCACTAATTTGCTTTTTTCAATAATTTCTTGGCGCTTAGAGAGTTTTGCCAGATCTTCAAGTCGACGGACCTCCCCTGAAAAATACTGCCTACAGACTGGAGAAAATTGGTCTGGATTTTGGAGCACATAGTCAAAGAATAAGGCTCGGACCTCATCGATGGTCTCAAGTGTCTGATTTTGTTGTTGCAGTTCTTGTTGATGCCAGACATGTACTAGAGCATCGGCAAAATCAAAATTTTTGCCAGCCTTGAGACTGCGTTTTGGCACTGGCCCAAGATTGCACTTGAAGCAGTGAGCTAACACTAAGTCATGGCTGAATTGATAGCCCACATCAAAGACTCGACTGATCCGACGTGCCGGGTCAAATCGATAATAATAGTCTGAGCAAAAGGCACGGATGGTGATGGCAGATTGAATAGGATGGGTATCTAAACTCTGGCGGGCTGAGGTTGGGCTGGACCTGTGAGTTTTGAAAAGATGGATGATACGGGTTGCAACCTCACCACCCTCCTGAACCTGCTCCAAGGCTTGTGGATTCTGGCCCTGTAAATAGTCGCTAAGTCTAGTTTTGAACGTCTCCAAAAAACCTTCTGCTTTTTGAGGGGGAAGCATTTGAGCAATAAACCAAAACACTTCATACCAAGCAGAATTGAACAGATGGGTTTCATTGAAAAGGACTGAGAATGCAGCCTCTGTATCTGCGTGGATTTCATCAAGGAAGGCTAAAGCCACAAAATATTCATGAAACGACAGATGCGAAAATCGGTAGTGATTCCATGAATCCTGAGTGATGATGCCGTAGCTTGCCTCCAACTCCCGCAAAAACTCAGTGGGTGATAAACCGCCCTGTATCTCAAGATCGATACTCGCATGGCTTAGAAATGCTCGCGAAGCCGGAAAAACTTTATCATCATAGTCAAAGGCTGCTCTAGCTATAGTCTTCAATAACGTCAATTTCTCTTGATAGGTCTGGGCAGGGATGACCGTGGCTGCAGGCAGCATATGGCCATAGTTCAAATCTCCGAGAATATGTTCAAACGCCATCTCGTAAATTTGATGCCGCTTTTGCGGTTTTTCGCGAGCGGATTCAAAAGCAATACATAGAAGGGTCAATAACAAGGGGGTACTGGCTAAATCGAAGCTATCTCTGAAGTCAGCCTTGTTTGTGTTTAGCCAAGCCATGAAAGAAATCGCCTGATCGGGAGTAGCCCGAAACCAATGCTGGGCAAATTCTTCAATCTGGTTGTCTGTAAATTGCTGAATCGTGGCTTGGGTAAATTGTTCATAAACCTGACGACTAGCTGCTGTTCGACAGGTAATCACGACTCGATTTTTGTAAAACAGGTCAAACTCGGTTAAAGCCAGGGTCTGCGCCTGAGCCACAGGAATTTCGTCTTCGCCATCCAGTAACAATAATACGGCCCCCTGATCAAAAAGCTGCTGGAGCAGAGCCGGATCTAGGCCACAAGTTTTCCCATAAACCTCACTGATACAAGTCAAAAGATCCTGCTGTTTCAAAGGTTGGGCAATGTCTCGCAAAGCCACAAAAATAGGCGCTACTTCTGGCATCAGTTTTCCCTGAATGCATTGCAGAGCCAGGTATTTTAGAAATGTAGTTTTACCCGATCCAGGCAGACCTAAAATATGAAGATGGGAGTATTTTTCAATAGCTTCTTTGCCATTAAGACTTTCTGTCAACTTTGCGATGATCTGGGCATCATTCCCAACTAAGGGATAGATACTATCTCCCTGTAAAACCCGCAATTGGGTATAGATTGCTTCTACCGGCTGAGCCTTATCCATGCCGAGAATACGTATAGCACCACAGCGTTGCTCAAGATAGTCCCGTAGTTGTTGGCGGGCTTTTCGCATTTCCGGTGACCCCTGGGAAAACTGGGGTGTAGGAGCCATACCCTCAGCAATATCTTGCCAAGGAAGCTCTAAAAAATTGCAGATCTCCTCAAATTTCTGAGACCAGATCTTATCCCCTCTCAAAAATTTGCCGACCACAGAGCGATCAATTCCCAAGGTTTGGGCCATACCCTGTCGGGTCAAGCCCTTCCGTTTGAAGATTTGCTGGGCCTGCTCTACCCCTCTTGCAGATGCTTGCAGAGCGGGTTTGCCTCGATTGGATGATGCCATGATGATATTTTAGGCTTGACTTGTAGATATTATGATGATTTTATGAAGAGGTCACGCAAATAATATCATCAATAAAACAAATATTAAGCATTGTGAATCGTATTATGACGATTTATTGATGATATCTGTTGACTGACTTCTATCTTACTGAACCTCAGGCTATTTCGGTGTTTGCCCTGACATTCATTGCAGAAGAGATTTACTCAATATATTGCTTCTAAGGACGATGGTCTCAATTCACTCTCATAACAAGGCAACTGACTCTGAAATATGCGTCGCTGCTTTCAAAACAGGAAAAATTTTAGGAGGTAGCTCATGAAACACATCCCAAAATTATCAAGCATCCCAGCTATCTACCCGATACCCATTGGTTGAAAATTAATCCAGATGGTTTACTTCTTCACCTGTGATACTACCGGCAGAGATCAATTGAAATCACAACTTTCTGAATGTTCTGGCAAGTTTCTAGAAAATGGCCTGAGGTTTCACTGTGAGGTATCTATATTTCCCATGCTTGTTACTTCTTGGTATGAGTTGCATTGCACTCTTTTTACTACTTAAAGGCCAGCCTCAAGTCAACCCAGTTGATGCCTATCAATCTGAATCAAAACGATTAAGGGTAGAACCTCAAAAGTCTCGTAGCGGAGGAGGTCCTGAACATCTAGAGGATTTAGCTCAACCTGGGCAAAATCAACTGTCCCATGGATATTTTTGAATGCCCGGCTTTCCTAGAATTCAAGGTAAATGCGCATGTTTGTAATGATCTGTCTTGCGATGGCGATTGGTATTAGTTGCGGGGGAGGGATTATCGGCTTGATTTGGTGTCATCGAGGCAATCAAGCTGTTGACAGTTTCATGCCATCGGATCAGCTAATCGGTTTGTACGGAGTGGTTGACATTCCGTTTGGACATGGCCACCCAGGAAAGGTACGAATCAATATCGGTGATTCCGTTCTCAATCTGCGGGCCTTTGCCTACGATTCGGAGGATTTTGAACGGGGCAATTCGGTTCTCGTTGTAGCTGTTGAAGACAATTATGTCCTGGTCATCTCTGAGGATAGTTTGTATATCTTGGCCCAACAAGAATGCATGGGTCTTGGTATTGACCCGCTTCTGAGGGATTACATATAGTACGCTCCACACCCATGTCTACAGCAATCAGCATTTTCTTTAGAGGTATTTTGCGATGAATCAGCAACTCATCTTGCCCCAAAGATTGGATGCCATCTTGGCTCAGTCAATAGAAAAGACGACTTCCTCCCTGAAGATTGAGTCCTCTATTAAAGGACCTTCGTCTCCTAACCTATGGAGTGTTGGCTTGCCCCTGACCGTAGCTGTCTTAGGCAGCTTGGTCGGCATCTGGTTCTTAAAAGCTTTTTTGGTCATTTGCAAACCGAATGAAGTGGTTATTCTCTCAGGACGCAAGTGGAAGACCCCCAATGGTCAAAAGCTAGGGTATCGGGTATTGACAGGGGGCCGAGCCATTCGAATTCCGATTGTAGAAACTGTCAAGCGGATGGATGTAACGACGATGGCAGTGCCAGTGGAAGTCCATAACGCCTATTCTAAGGGCGGTATTCCCATACATATTCAAGCGATCGCCAATATCAAAATTTCGAGCGATTCGCGGGTGGTAGGCAACGCCATTGAACGCTTTCTAGGTCACAAACGCACTGAAATTATTAGGGTGGCTCAGGAAACCCTAGCCGGATATCTGCGGGGTGTGGTGGCAACCTTGACCCCCGAACAGGTGAATGAGGATCGCCTCCAGTTTGCTGAACGCATCGCCTCGGATGTCAGTCGAGAACTGAGAACGTTGGGTCTACATCTCGATATTCTCAAAATTCAAAGCGTGGCCGATGATGTGGACTATCTCAGTTCGCTGGGGCGACAGCGGATCGCCATGATCTTGCGGGATGCTGAGGTGGCAGAATCTGATGCACTCTCGACCGCAGAACAGATAGAGGCGGAATGCCAAGAACAGGCGGCTGTTGCTCAAACCCAAGATCGAACCGTAGTTTTAGAGCAAGAAAATCAACTCCGCAAAATTAAAGCCAAATTGGAGCGCCAGGCTCGATCTGAAGAAGAAATTACTGTGGCCGCAACCAATGAGCGGCGGGCTAAAGTAGAACAAATATTGCAGAAACTGCGGGCTGACGTAGAGCGGCTGCGGTTGCAGGCCGACCAAGTCCTACCAGCTCAAGCCCAGCAGCAAGCAGCCGAACTACGGGAACAAGGTGATGCAGCGATTTTGGCCGAAAATGCCCGAGCGGCAGCCCAGGTCAATGACATGCTTGCTGAAGTATGGCAAGACATTGGTACCGATGCCTCTCAAGTGTTTTTGATCCAGCAAATTGAAACTGTGTTGCGGGAAGCAGTCCAAATTCCTGAACGACTTCATCTGCACCGGGTCAAGGTGGTGGATAACGGCGATGGTGAGGCCGTGGCTAGCTTGCTGAGGGTTTACCCCCAAGTAGTCCACCAATTTCTAGATAGCCTACACCAGACTTTGGGCATTGATGTCGTAGGTACCTTGACCCAGACCCATGGGCCGCAGTCTCTTACCCACCCTTTGCCTCAACAAGGATCATAATTATGGAACTGATCACCTTCTTGCTTGGTCTGAGCAGCGTTAGTTTAGCTGCAGGCTGGAGCGTCACCAAAAATTTCTACTGCATTTGTCAACCCAGCGAAGTGTTAATCTTTGCGGGGCCTCACACTCAGCTCGCCAATGGTCAAAAAAAGGGCTATCGCTTGGTGAAAGGGGGCAGCAGTTTGCAGATACCTCTGTTAGAGCAGAGTTTCCGCATGGACCTAACCAATATGATTATCGACCTCCAGGTGACTGGGGCTTATTCTAAGGGCGGCATTCCATTGACTGTGACCGGAGTCGCCAATATTAAAATTGCTGGAACAGAACCCACCATTCATAACGCCATTGAGCGCCTTTTGGGCAAAAAACGCCAAGAGATTGAGCAGCTTGCCAAAGAAACCCTGGAAGGGAATTTACGTGGAGTTGTAGCGAGCCTGACCCCTGAGCAGGCAAACTCTGACCAGATTGCCTTTGCAAAGAGCCTATTAGAAGAAGCTGAAGCGGATCTAGAAAAGTTGGGATTATTACTGGATAGTTTACAGATCCAAACCATTGCCGATGAGGTCAGCTATCTAGATTCTTTAGGCCGCCAGCAACAGGCAGAACTGATTCGAGATGCGCGGATTGCCGAAGCAAAGGCCACGGCAGAGTCTCAAGTTCTTGATTCTGCAAACCTGCGTCGTACTGCCTTACGCCAGCTGCAACGAGATGAAGAAGTTGCTAAAGCTGATGCCCAAAAGCGAGTGCGTGATGCTTTAAGCAAGCGGGTGGCAGCGATTGAGGAGGTTGAGTCTGTGGTAGGCATCCAGGTGGCCCGCGTCGAAGCGGAGGCAGCGGTAGAAACAGAGCGAATTCACCAAATAAAACAGCAGCTCCAGGCCGATGTAATTGCGCCAGCAGAGGCGGATTGTGAGGTTGCGATCGCAAAGGCTAAAGGTAAAGCAGCTCAGATTATTGAAGAAGGCAAAGCCCAAGCGATTGGAACTCGCCAATTAGGGCAATCTTGGCAAGCAGCAGGAGCGGCGGCACAAGACATTTTCATGTTTCAGCAACTCCATATTTTGACTAAACTGATGGCGGAGAGTGTCCCAGAGGTTAATGTCCAGAATATTACTGTGATTGATGCCCAGAGGGGTACCAATGCTACTAAACTGGCCGCTTTTCTAGAACAATTTCAGCAATCTACTGGCATGGACATACAACAGATGTTGGCAACAATGACTTCCCTTGAATCTCCCTCTGAATCTCTGTTGTCTGAAATTGAATCAGAGTCATATCCTCAAGGGGGCATCTCATGATCAATGAGATGAAGGAACGTGTCAGGACTGAGTATCCAGGATGTTAATTGAGAATTTTAGGAAAATGAAGTTCTTGAAATAGTCAATTTCTCGGGAAAATCTTATTCAATAGTAGACCTCTTGCAATATTCGTTTCATGGTGGGCTACTAACTCAATAAATGCCGCGATCTGACTTGAATTTTAAATCCCCTACCATATCGGTAGCTGAATTATGCAAGAGGTCTAGTCAATAACACTAAGAATATCGATCTTGGATACTTAGTCCTGACACGTTCCATAAGTATTGTGCTCAAGCCTCAAATCAAAATTTGAAAACCTATATCCCAATGGATCAAGCACTGCTGGAATTACTGTTGCAAGCTCACAGCCATTCGCAAGGATCGATACCTCAACAGCAAGCCTTCGCCCAACTTGTACAATTAACAGGGCGAAGTCATGAAGATGTCCTAGAACGGCAGTTACTAGAACTCGTATTGAAGGCTCGTATACATCCCTCGCAATCAGTAGCTAAACAGGAGAGACTGACTCGGTTAATCATGCTAATCGAGCAATCAGAGCGATTTGCTCGATTGAGGAGATATGCTCACTACTATCCACCCCCTAAGTTTGAAGACTTATACAACGAAGTCAAACAGAAAACCTGGATTTATATCTGTAACAAGCTTGAATTGTATCGACCTAGTAGAACAGTGATGACTTGGGTAAATTCTATACTTCGCTTTAAGTTTCTAGAAGTGATCAATGAGCAAAATTTGCAGCATACACTCTACTATGACCCACAAGTTTTAGAATATATAGCTCCTAATATAGATATTGAAAATTCCCAGGCTGAAGATTATGAAAATCTGCGGTTGTTTCTAGAGAACGATCCTGAGCAATTACTCTCTACCTACTCTGTAAATAACTACCCCGAAATCACCTTTCAATACCTAGCGATTGCTCACTGTGTTCAGGGTAAAACTTGGACAGAATTATCAACTCAAACAGGGATCACAACTCGAAACCTTTCCTGTTTCTTTCAACTGAAATTAAGAAAATTATTACCCTATTTCAGACAATATCTTTAGAGTTACTCATCTTCTCTCAACCTACTTGTAACTTATTGCCTCTGTTTCCTATGAAATCTACAATTCTCACCTTTGGTTTCCCAGTACCCTTGACCTCTAAAACTTTGGTAAGCGTTCAAAAATATATCCATCCGCAATTGGATACAGAACATACTCAGCAAGAATTTCAGAAAAAATTAGCCCTCTATGCCGTAGATTTTTATCTTCAATGAATGGCTTTTCAAATTAACCCTGAAAGAGTCCTCTCTACCCGACGGCTCAACCCCTACGAAAGTGTCAAGACTGAGTAGCCAAACTCACTACGATGAGCATGATATCCCCGAACTATTTTCTCTTTTAGATCAGGCAGCCAGGAACAGCGCCTCCAGCTCCTCAACGC
>NZ_JANQOY010000065.1 GCF_028285565.1 Acaryochloris sp. IP29b_bin.148 | reverse complement strand
TAAAGGTGGCGATCAACGGAATTACTGGGGACGAACAATCAATTCTTCTAGGGTACGGGTTTGGGTACTCGGATCATACCCAATCAGCTTAATGTAGCTGCGAGGGTGATCGTGCAGGCAAGTTTGTAACCCGGTCATGGCATCCGTCACGGTTCGCGGGGCTTGAGGCCAAGACCAGCTTCGCCACACATTGCCCGCCTTTTCCCGAGGGGTTGCCGTCTCTAAATTGAGCTGATGGCCTTGGCGCATTGCCTGTTGAAACAGGTGCTCAATCTCGCGGTCAGCAATAGAGTTAGGCCAGTCTCCATTGGAGTGGGAAGCCACATCAGCCTGGAGAAAGCCATTGGGTTCGCTTTGGAGAGCGGGAGACGACGGCAGCAACGGTTCAGCCTGCGCTCCTGAAACGTAGGCTTGGGCCAAGCCAGAGTTCTGTAGCCGATTCTGTTCTCCTACCATCGCCTCACCCAGGGCAATCAAAGGGTCCAAGGTCAGGGTAGGGGGTTGGATCTGTACCTGTCGGTTCGGAGAGTTGACCAAATAAGTCGAAATTTTACTAATGCCAATTGAGCGAATAAAGTCTCGCACCTGTTCGTCATAAACTCGCGATCGCAAGGCTCCAAAAAAGTCGATGGCCTGACTGGCAAAATGATTCACCAGCTGTTCAATCACGGAACGGGATAACCGATCCGGCTCAAAAATTCCCTGAACAATCCCCAACCGATCCTGATCGCTAGGCTGCCAGTAGAACTTCTCCATCCGCCCATCCCGCACCAGCGGCGCATAGAGGGTGGAAAAATCATTGCCCGTCACCAAAATTGGCACCCGGTGAATCGGCTGAGTATCATAGCTACCTGGTAGCTGAACATCCGTAGGGTTATCGGCAATATTCATCAAGGTACCGTTTACCAGCTGGGTATTAACGGTATACTGCGTCGTCTGATCCATTCGTCCCGCGCCCGCATCCAGGTCGTTAATCAGCAGCACACACATCTTGCCCCGCACTTTGATCAGCTCTGCTGCTTCTCGATAACGCATCCGAATCAAGCGCACTGGGTCTCCCGCATCGGGACTTTCCAACTCTCCCGCCGACATCCGTACAGGCTCAATGCCCATCTGCTCAAACACCAGCTCACACTGGAAAGATTTACCTTCTCCCTTGCGACCATGAATTCCCAAAATTAAAGGCACCCGCAGCCCTGGCAAATCCATAAAGTTCTTGGTGATATGGACGGCCAGCCGATCTAGAAAATGAGGTGATAGGTAATAACCCATGGTCGCAGCTCAAATGTTTGGAGAGTCAAGGTGGATCAAAGACAGGGACTTCATACCTAAAAATGTTTTGAAGTGAGTGAGAATAAATTAGGTACAACAGGATCAAAATTGCGATATCGCTTGAGTCAGAGCTGGAACTGCATCAATCCTCCACCTCAAGATCTACATACTCAGCAAATGAGCCCAGATCATGCACTTCGCCCTGAGCGACTTGCTGTATCCCTTGGCAAACAGAGGAAACGTGTTCAGGATTATCCCAAAGCCACAACTCTGATGCTGGGCATGAGGCCACGGGATCTAACAGAATTTGTCCAATCTCATTGATCAGCACACGATAGCGTTTCCTGGGAACAGCAGCATCCAGTCTAAGGCAGCCACAACCATCTGCTTGTACGAGATCTTTGACAACCTGAAACGCATGGTTATTCATATTGTCACTTCATCACTGACCTCATCCTAATCGCCAATCGGGTTAGGGGCCACCTCAGACTTTACTCTTCAGATCGATCTTGCTTAAACCAGTCCAGCCAAGCCGACCATTTCTGGATAATCACGGCCATTTCCGTATAGCCCGTACTGCCCGGATGATAGCCATCTCTCGCCTTAATATCGTTTAGCCAAATGCTGGAGCGAGAAAGAGGCGTCCAAATATCCAGATAGGGTACGTCTAACTCTCGACTGAGGATGCCGAGATTCTCGGAGAGTTCTTGGACCCGCTCGTTGTGGTTAGGATCTGCGATCGCAGGCGGACCAATCATCAAAATCGGATAGCGCAGCTTTGCCGTTCTAAAGATACGCCGAGCGTTTTCTAAAGAAAGAGGCATATCCACCCGGCAATGGTCATATTCTTGGACCGTATCATTCACCCCAAAGCTAAACACCACCCGACCATTCGTGCCCGCGGGGCAGCGAGATTGCACCTCTGATAACCAACGATCTTCAATATCCGCACTCGTATTTTGGCGAATGCCCAAGTTATAGCTGGTGAAATCATAGCCTCGTCGATACATCGTGGCACAGATACGGCCTGTCCATCCCAAACAGCCTAAATCGCCGACACCACTAACAAATGAATCCCCCACAAAACAAATCCGCAGATCCTTGTCATCCTTCGGCATGTTCCAAATACCCAATCCACTATTGCTAAGTCATATAGGCTGTACTGCAATTGTCAAGATATTGGCAGCACACTTTAACAAGCATCCCCCTTCACCTTGTACCTGTAGCCTGAGCCCATCGGGTCTGCCTTCAAGCATCACGAACAAAAAGTAGGAGAGGCAGGTGACCCTACCCCTCCTGAGCTTAAAAAGCGAAGACCCTATTCACACTAGAGTTTAGTAGGGGCGATACCCACTGTTATTGCCAGGCTTATGCACGATAAAGCTCATGACTTGGCATTGGCGAATATTGTCAAATCCAACGACCCGAATATACTTATCAGAATATTCAGAGCGGCACTCGCCAATTTCATACAAAACATCCTGCACAGCAGGGTTTTTGAACAGAGGCAACTTCCACATGGTCCAGTAGTATTCGGTGGGAGCAGGAGAATCGTTAAATTCAATCCCAGCAATATAGCCCTGGTCCAAAATGTACTGAATTTGCCGACGAATTTGATCGTCGTTGAGCGGTGGCAAGTAGGAGAAGGTCTCGAAACGTTGTTCTATAGGTAAAGTTCTCATTTTGTTGTCCGTAGTATTTCCATCAAAAACTGCAAAAAGGGTCCGAGGTTCGGGAGGGGCATCTAATCCTGCTCTTCTTCCTCATCAGTGTCCGTTTCAGCCTCCAGCACATTGTCATTTGAGAGCATATCTTCGTTGGAACTAGACTCTGGCGGCACCATTTGAGTCATCCGTTCCAGAAGTCGACGTCGATGTCCTACATTCGATTCTTGAATGCCGGTTTTTACCATCTCTGGCAAAAATTCAACGACCTCCTCCGCCAGATGCTCTCGAACGGTTAAGAGTCGCAACGCTAACTCCCGATCTTCTTGCATCAGCGCTTCCAGATACAGCTCACCGTCTTGGACTCGATCCGTCGAAGAAAATTCCGACAGCCAAATTCCCAAACCGGGATTTGTTTCATAGAGCTGAGTAATCACTAGTTTGGCCGCTTGATAGGTCAAATAGCTGATCAGCATTTGGGCTGTATCTTGGGCAACGCGTTTGTATTTCATGCAATCCAGCCCGTGGAACTGGGATTCGATCTTGCGTTGAACAGTGAGCTGGAAGAACACCAATCTTCCTCTATGAATTTAGGGCAAAGTCTGGCTTTGCCCTAAATTCAAGAGAATTAGACGGTATCCATGGCCTCAAATTCGAACTTAATCTCTTTCCAGACTTCTAGAGCAACAGCCAGTTCAGGACTCCACTTAGCCGCTTCACGTAGGATGTCGCCACCTTCACGGGTCATGTCACGACCTTCGTTACGCGCTTGCACACAAGCTTCAAGGGCAACTCGGTTAGCCGTTGCACCCGGTGCACAACCCCAAGGGTGACCCAAGGTTCCACCACCAAATTGGAGAACAGAGTCATCACCAAAGATTTCCACCAGAGCAGGCATGTGCCAAACGTGAATACCACCCGAGGCAACCGCCATAACGCCGCCCATAGAGGCCCAGTCTTGAGTGAAGTAGATACCACGGGAAGGATCTTTCTCGACATAGTTCTCACGTAAGAGATCCACAAATCCCATAGTGATGCCTTTTTCACCTTCCAACTTACCCACAACGGTACCCGTATGAATGTGGTCACCACCAGACATACGGAGACACTTCGATAGAACTCGGAAGTGCATACCGTGGTTCTTCTGACGGTCGATCACAGCGTGCATGGCTCGGTGAATATGGAGCAGCACTCCGTTATCACGACACCAGTGGGCCAACGAGGTGTTGGCGGTAAAACCACCGGTGATAAAGTCATGCATGATGATGGGCATTTCCAGTTCTTTGGCGAACTCGGCCCGCTTTAACATTTCCTCACAGGTGGCGGCGGTAACGTTAAGGTAGTGACCTTTAATTTCGCCAGTTTCTGCTTGAGCTTTATGGATGGCTTCAGCCACAAACAAGAAGCGATCGCGCCAGCGCATAAACGGCTGAGAGTTAATATTCTCGTCATCCTTAGTGAAGTCAAGACCACCGCGCAGACACTCATATACGGCTCTACCGTAGTTCTTCGCGGATAGACCTAACTTAGGCTTAATCGTACAGCCCAATAAAGGACGACCATACTTATTAATCTTGTCACGCTCAACGGTAATCCCATGGGGCGGACCTTGGAAGGTCTTCAGGTAAGCCACTGGAATGCGAATATCTTCTAGACGCAATGCTCGGAGTGCCTTAAAACCAAATACGTTACCCACCAAGGACGTCAGCAGGTTAGTGACAGAGCCTTCTTCGAACAAGTCGAGGGGATAGGCGATATAGGCAATATACTGATTATCTTCATTCGCAACTGCTTCGATGTCGTAGCAGCGGCCCTTGTATCGATCCAAATCGGTCAACAGGTCAGTCCACACCGTGGTCCAAGTTCCTGTTGAAGATTCAGCCGCAACCGCAGCGCCTGCTTCTTCCGGAGGAACACCAGGCTGAGGGGTCATCCGAAAGGCAGCAAGGATGTCAGTATCTTTGGGGGTATAGTCCGGCGTGTAATAGGTCAGTTTATAGTCTTTAACGCCAGCATCATATCCGGCCTTTGACTGAGTTCTAGTTTGTGAATAGGACATGTTG
>NZ_JANQOY010000055.1 GCF_028285565.1 Acaryochloris sp. IP29b_bin.148 | reverse complement strand
CCTCTACTCTGCCCAGACCATTAACCTGATTGGTGATGCCCTCACCTGGTTAGGACTGGCACTACTGGCCTTTGAACTAGTGGGCGAAAACGCTGGGGTGATTTTGTCCACCGCCCTTACTCTGCGAGTCACTGCCTTTGTGGTACTGTCGCCGCTAGCAGGCGTGATTGCTGACCGGGTAGACCGCAAGCGCATTATGGTGGTGACCCATCTGGCCCGTATGGTTATCGTGTGTCTACTGCCCTTCGTTACTCAGCCCTGGCAGATATACGTGATCGTGCTGTCGCTCAACGTGTTTTCTGCCTTTTTTACCCCCACCTACACTGCCACAATTCCCCTGGTGGCCACTCAATCTGAGTATCCGCAAGCGATTGCCCTTTCCAGTGCCACCTATCAGCTTTTGGGTGTGCTTGGTCCTGGCTTAGCCGGAAGCATCGCCGCGTTTGTGGGCACCCGACAGGTCTTTTGGCTCGATGGACTAACCTTCCTGATGGCCGCGATTTTGGTTGTCACCCTGCCAGGACAGTTGCGGGTCACCCATAGTCAGCAGGACGTGAAAACACTTCGCCGCACCTGGCAGGATATTCGCACGGGCACCATCTGTTTGTTTCACGATCCGCTGATTCGACATGCCCTCCTGATGCAACTGGTCGCTGCGATTGTGGGGGCCGCGATTCTGGTCAATACGGTGGGTTATGTTCAGGGCACTCTCCAACTTGGCAAGCTGGAATATGGTTGGGTGATGGCGGCGTTTGGAATTGGCGCAACGCTAGCATCTTTGGGGTTAGGAAGTTTCAGTCCAACAGTAAACAAGACGGTGTTAACCAGTCTCGGCGCAATCTTGATCACCGTAGCGCTCTTACCTGCTAATTGGGTGGGACTAGGCGGCTTATTCCTGTTATGGGCAATGGCCGGAATTGGACAAACGCTAGTGAATGTACCAACCCAAACCCTGATCGCCGACCGAGTTGACAGGGACGTGCAAGGCCGGGTTTACGGTGCTCAGTTTGCTTGGAGCCATTTTTGGTGGGCCTTCTCTTACCCCCTGGCTGGGTGGTTAGGGGGACAGTTCCCGGCATGGGCATTCCTGGGCAGCAGTCTGATTGGGATAACGTTTTGGGGTGGTGCTCATACCCTGTGGTCACCGACAAGTCATGGTGCTGTCAGCAATGGCTTGTGGCACGACCATGAACATCGCCACGATGAACATCACCAGCATGTGCATTGGGCCAATGTAGCGGCTGATGCCCCCCACCGTCATCTCCACTATCATCGCAACTACTCACCCGATCATCACTGAGAACGATAGACATTCCCAAAGCTAGCTGTTCTAGAGTCTTTGCTCTTTATATTTGGTTTCATCCGGGACATTTCACCTGAATTTCATCTACCCTGTGGCATCCTGTTGGGGATTTTGCTGCGTGCTGTCGAAATTACGAGGAGGTTTCCATGAAGCAGTTGCCCTTATTAAGTTCTATTCTGGCCTTGAGCCTTGCTGTGAGTACACCTGCTGCCCTGGCCCATTCTGGACATGGCGATGAGTTTCAGGCTGAAGGCGGTGTGAATCGCGTCGAGGTCAACACTCAAACTGATTCGTTGCTCGGTATTCAGGTCACCGCTATCGAACCTGCCGCTGACGGTAGTGGTACTGTCATGATTCCCGTGACTGCTCTGGTCGAAGATAACGATCGGCAATTGGTGTTTGTACAGTACGAAAATTTCTATGAGCCAGTGCCTGTCACCACAGGAGCCACCCAAGGTGAAATGGTCGAAGTTTTAGAAGGGTTATCCGTTGATGAGCAGCTTGTGACCGAGGGCAGCTTGTCTCTGTATGCGGAGTCCCGCAAAACTCAAACCACTGAAGCAGCGGCACCTGCGGCCGATAAAACTCATGCTCAAGCCGATGCGGAAGGCACTCCCCACGGCCATGACACAGAAGGCGATATGGTCAAGAGCGATTCCAGTGAAGCGACTAAAACCGCTGAAGAGTCCGGTGGTATGCCTAAGATTCTACTGGCTACGGTGGGAGGCGGCATCGGATTAGCAGTCGTGGCGATCTCATTGATCAGTGGTGGTCGCAAAAAGAAACGCACCCTCTCAGAAGACCCCTCTTCCAACCGTTAGGGGAACTTCTGGATAGATGCTGAATGCACTTTTAAACCAAATTCTCAAAAATTCCATTGCTCAGCGGTGGTTTATCGTAGCAGGGGCCATCGCGGTTACGATTTGGGGCGTCTTCAGCGTCACTCAAATGCCGTTGGACGTGTTTCCCCCCTTTGCCCCGCCCCAGGTGGATATTCAGGTGGAAGTCGTAGGACTGGCCCCCGAAGAAGTGGAAACTCAGATCACCGTACCCATTGAAAGTTCGGTCAATGGCTTGCCAGGAGTGACGACGGTGAGATCGTCCTCAAAGGTGGGTCTGTCGATGGTCAGCGTGGTGTTCGATCAAGATGCCGATATCTATCAAGCGCGGCAAGCGGTGACTGAACGCTTGCAACAAGTCACCAACCAACTCCCCGACAATGCTCATCCACCCGAAATCTCGCCACTGGTGTCCCCGTTGGGCACAATTTTGCAGTATGCCTTCACCGTTGACGGTCAAGGGCAGACGTCCTTGATGGATCTGCGCCGCTTAGTAGATGTCACGCTCAAAAACCAGATCCTCTCAGTGCCTGGTGTTTCCCAGGTGACGATTTATGGGGGTGACGAGCGGCAGGAACAGGTTCTGATTGATCCGGTAAAACTGAGGGAACTTAACGTGTCCCTCAATGAAGTTACCGCTGCTGCTGAAGGAGCCAACGCCAGCGCGCCAGGAGGCTTCTTGATTAGAGGTGGCCGAGAACTGCTAGTGCGCGGCATGGGTCAAATTCAATCCATTGAGGACTTGCAGCGATCGGTGGTGAAGATACGAGATGGCCAGCCGATTCTGCTACGGGATGTGGCCAGGGTGCAGACGGGAGCCGCCCTAAAGCGAGGAGATGCTAGCCTCAACGGTCAGCCAGCCGTGGTGCTGATGATTAACAAGCAGCCGGAAGTAGATACACCCACCGTCACTAACACAGTGGAGGATGTGATCGCCGATTTGCGGCCTACCTTCCCAGGCGATGTGCAGGTGACCCGCACGTTTCGGCAGGCGAACTTTATTGACTTAGCCATTCGCAATGTCAGCGGCTCTCTCCTCCAGGGTGTAGTGATTGTATCGGTAATTCTGCTGCTATTTTTGATGAATTGGCGCACAGCAATTATCACTCTCAGTGCCATTCCCCTATCACTGCTGATTGGCCTGCTGTTTATGAAAGCCTTTGGCCTTGGCATTAATACGATGACCTTGGGAGGGCTGGTGGTTGCTATCGGTTCGGTGGTGGATGACGCAATTGTGGATATGGAGAACTGCTATCGCGGTCTACGCACGAATCAAGCCCAAGGTAAGCCCAAACCACCTTTTCAGGTAGTGTTTGACACCTCAGTGCAGGTGCGGCTAGCGGTAATTTTTTCCACAGTGATTATTGTCGTCGTGTTTGCCCCTATCTTTAGCTTGACTGGGGTTGAGGGCCGTATCTTTGCCCCAATGGGGCTGGCCTATCTCTTTTCAATTCTGGCCTCAACACTAGTGGCGATGACCCTATCGCCTGCTCTCTGTGCCATTTTGCTAGCCAATCAGAATCTGCCCCAGGAAGGCACGTTGGTGTCACGATTCGCCGAACGGCTCTATCGTCCCCTGCTGAGGCTGTCGATGCGGGCACCTCAGCTCATCCTCACCCTCGCTCTAGCGGCCTTAGTTGCTGTCGCGGCTATCGTGCCGTCCTTGGGACGGGTGTTTCTGCCCGAGTTTCAGGAAACATCTCTGGTTAACTCGATGGTCCTGTTCCCCGGCATATCGCTGGATATTACCAATGGCGCGGGCAATGCCCTAGCGAACTCCCTGAAGGATAATTCTCTCTATAAATGGGTGCAGGTCCGGGCTGGTCGTTCTCCAGGCGATGCGGATGGCGCAGGGGTAAATATAGCCCACGTCGATATCGAACTCAGTGACCCAGCGCTAAAGGATCGAGACGCTAGTGTTAAGCAATTGCGAGAAGCATTCCTGAAACTACCGGGGGTTGCGCCGAACGTGGGTGGGTTTATCTCCCACCGGATGGACGAGGTGCTTTCTGGGGTAAGGAGTGCGATCGCTATCAAAATCTTTGGTCCTGACCTAGCTGAACTGCGAAGCATTGGTGAACAGATACGCGATACCATCGAACCGATTGCAGGGGTGGTGGATTTACAGCTGGAACCCCAACTGCCCATCCGTCAGGTCCAGATTCAGTACGACCGGGAAGCCGCAGCGGGCTATGGTCTGACGATGGCTCAGCTCTCAACCGTGGTGGAAACGGCCCTGAACGGTCGGGTCGTTTCTCAGGTGCCGGAAAATCAACAGTTGATTGACATTACCGTCGCCTTGCCCGAATCGGCCCGCAATAGCTTGGATGCCATCAGCGCTATTCCTCTGTCAACCCCAACAGGAGAAGTAATTTCACTAGGTGATGTGGCTAATGTTGGCTATGGCATGGGGGCAAATGTCGTCAACCGCGAAGATGTGTCCCGCCTAATTGTCGTGTCGGCAAACGTCGATGATCGAGATCTGGGTAGCGTCGTCGGCGACATTCAAGCCCAGATTCAAGAGAAGGTGCAATTGCCCAATGGCTACTTTATTCAGTACGGTGGGCAGTTTGAGGCAGAGCAAAACGCCACCAATAATCTGCTGGTGTACAGCATTCTGGCAGCGATTGCGATTGCGGTGCTGATGTTCTTCTCCGTCAAGTCTCTCCCTGCGACCGTGGCAATCATGATTAACTTACCGCTAGCGCTGGTGGGGGGCATCGTCTCCATCCTGTTGACTGGCGGTGTCATGTCTGTGGCCTCCCTGATCGGCTTTATCACCCTGTTTGGGGTTGCCGTCCGCAATGGTCTGTTGCTGGTGGACAATTACAACCGCAAGTTTGCTGAGGGATTGCTGCTTAAGAAGGCTGTGTTCCACGGTTCTCTGGAGCGAGTGAACGCCATTCTGATGACGGCTCTAACCTCGGCCCTGGGGATGTTGCCCCTGGCAATCACCAGTGGCGCGGGTAACGAAATTCTCCAGCCCTTGGCGATTGTTGTCCTGGGAGGGTTGTTCACTTCCACGGCCCTCACATTGCTGGTGATTCCGGCCCTTTATGCGCGATTCGGTCGCTGGTTTATGCCCAAGCCTACCCAGACTGTTCTGGAAGAAGCTCAGACCCATAAAAGTGCATCGCTATCAAATGTCATTGACAGGTAGTATTCCAATATTTTGCTGAACTGAAGGCGAGATTGTTTTTCTAGAAAGGAGATTCAATCTCGCTTTTCAATGGGCGAGAGGACAAGTTTGATCGTTAGTTGGCAATTGCTTTCCAGATATTCCTCTTGGCCGCTAAACTGACCTTGTTAGAGGATATCCGCATGGCCCCCCAACTCGTCTCTCTGAAGCCCAAGCCCACTATCCCACCGAATGGGAAAGCTCCAACAAACGTCGAATCCAACCCTGCATATTCAGACAAGACTGCTTTTCCAACCATTGCACGAGAGGATGATTGGCCTATCAAGCGCAAGTCAGCTCAAGAGTCTGGTGCAGATAGGCGCAAGAGCAAAGCTGCTCCTATCCATATCCACCGAGAACCCGATTTTGCCCGAAGGACTAAGCGAGGATATTCAGCGAAAAACTCAACAGGTATAACTCGTCCACCCAGAGTATCCAGACAGTTTGAATCCAAATTCCATGCACTTGAGCGAAGGCAAAAGAATCTGGTTCAGCAAACCAAACTGCAAGGTCAGATTGAGTATCTAGCGGTATCTCAAAGCAGCACTGGGCAATATTGGATTACCGTGGAGGGCACCGGAAAGCCTTTCATCAGAATCCCGTTTGAAACGCCTGAGTATTGCTATGAGTGCGCTTAGACCTAGAGGATACGTTCGATATGTTGCAGGTGATTGAGCTACGGCCAGGTGAGACTATCGAGCGGATTGAGGAGATTGTGGGAGTGTACCTGGAGCGAGAGCGGGTGGCTAGGATCTGGGGGTAATTGAGGGAGTAAATTTATATCGTTTGTATATCACTATGATGTCTTTATGGACTCACTTAGATATGCACATGTATTTATTGAGATACCCTTAAGTATTCTGGCCCATACCAAAGCTTTCTGAATTTATTTTGCTATTACTTTTGGCATTCCATCTAACAGATGCTCATTGATTATCGACAGGTAATCGAAGAGCTTAACCTATTGGGCAAACTGGCTGAATTCTCTCCTCAGATCGAAACCCCGCTATTTTTCTTCATATATAGTGTAGTTGAATGCTCAAGATGGATAGAAGGATGTCAATGCTTCTAAAAAGTCTTCCATCGACACAGCTTTGAGGCTTTAGGCTGAAATCTTTGTCATTAAACCACAGTGCTGTTTTGGGGAGAGAGGGGTAGCGTCATTCTAAAGGTAGATCCTACGCCGGGTTGGCTAATCAGGTCGATCTTCCCTCGATGAGCTTTAGTAAATGCTTTAACAATAGCCAACCCTAAGCCAGATCCATCCGTATGGTGTCTGTCTACTCGGGAAAAGCGGTCAAATATCCGTATTTGATCCTCTGGAGCAATACCTGCTCCATTATCTTTGACCCAGAAAATAACTTGGGTAAGGGTTTGCTGACACCCTAATTCAATCGTCCCGGTGGGTGGGGTGTGCTGAACGGCATTTCTGAGCAAATTCAGTAATGCTCCAGTTAACCGTTGGCGATCTCCGAACATTGAACCTGAACAATCTAAATTTAGATGCCAGTCCCGCTCTGCCAAGGCTTGTGCTTTGGTCAATATCTGCTGAGCGAACTGTTTGAGATCAATCATTTCGTATTGGAGAAAGCCTGGATGCTCCGACCTAGCCAAGGTAATCATGTCATTAACTAAGCGGCTCATTCGATCCAGCTCATCTATAACCAGTTCTGTGGTTTCCTCCTGTTCCTTTGGATCATTCCCCATTAATTCCAAATGGCCTTGGACAATGGTAATCGGGGTTCGCAATTCGTGGCCGGCATTGTTGATGAAGCGACGCTGATTGTTAAAACGGTCTTGAAGTCGGTCCATCATGGCGTTAAAGGTTTTAGCCAGGTCAGCCAATTCCCCCGAACCTTGAGAGGATAAGCGCTGGGTTAAGTCAGTCTCATTGATGCGACGAGCTGTGATCGCAAGTTCTCGAATAGGTTTAAGTAACCGTCCCGTTAAGTACCAGGCCAAAAGAAAGGAAAACAGCATAACGCCGCTCTCAATGAGCATAAAAGTATAGACGCTGGCTAAGGCTTCATTTTGCTCTCCCGCAGCGGCATGGGCAATCACTATAACGCCGAATTGGTCGCCATCCACGATCAACGGTTCAGCTTTATAGAGGACGTTACCACTCTCTGGATCATCGGTTTCCCACTTCCCCTGCTTGTAATGCGTGACATCGAGCCACTGCTCATAGAGGTCAGAGCCAGGTCGCATAGGCTGGAGTAATTGAGGTGGATTAGATCGGTAAAGATCTTCACCAATAATGAAAATAAAGAAATTATCGTCTTCGGGGAGTTGATTGACTAAAAAATCGTCAGCAAAGGTCTCTAAATCTTCCAATGTTTGGTTTGGTTGCCGTTCCCAGTCATCATAGGCTTGATGAAAAATGTCATGGGCTTCGTTCAAGTGTTTGCGTACTCGCTGAGTCACCTGAGCCACTACCAAATACCGATAGAGAGGAATTGTGAGTCCTGTGAACAGAACCATTAGGGTAACATACAGCAGCAAAATGCGAGATTGAGTTTGGCGGAAAAACATCCCCCAAATTGAGCGTTTTGCCAGAACGAGAGGTTGTTGCTTGGAGTCAAACACAAAAAGTCTAATGTCAGTCTGAACCCGTGTACCCCAAGAGAGCGCACAAAGTACATACTACAATCAGAGATTAACTTGGAGTTACAGCTCGCGTAGAATGAATTGCAGTCACAAAGCCCGATTAGATGCTGTTTCAAGCTTCCAGCCCGTGAACCACGAAAGTGACGACCCCCCAGACATAAAAATCCATTCCCTTTGACACAGTAATAGGAGAATAGTCGGGATTCTCAGCGGCTAACAAAACCTGGTCTTTGGATCGACGAAATCGCTTCACCGTGAACTCACCGTCCAGAACTGCGATCACTACAGCCCCATCCACTGGATCAAGGGAGCGATCTACAATCAACAAATCTCCTGAGAAGATTCCGCAGCCCGTCATGGAATCGCCCTCGACTCGCATGAAAAATGTTGCTGCTGGGCGATGGATCAGGGCCTCCTGCAAATTCAGATTGCTTTGCAAATAGTCGTCGGCTGGGCTTGGGAAGCCAGCGGAAACTGGAAAGGAGAGAAAAGGTAGACACAGTGAATCTGCCAACTCGACAGGGTGAACTGATCGAATAAGCATTGTGATGGTGCATATGTACTATCAAAGAGTAGCACAGGATATTAACCCATTTCTGCCGTTTTGAGGTCATGATCTCCTCTTAGCTCGTCTTTAGTTGTCGCTTAGTGTCAACTTGACCTGGATACGCAAGGGAAGAAGCATATACAATCAGTCTTTGGAAAACTGAATAGTAATTCCTCTGAGGTGGTAGGTAGACATCCCTCTCAGGATATTGAATGTTGGCCGCACTATCGGGATATTTTGAGGTTACCGATTAGCTGATGGAGTGGGCGATAGCGAATTTGGTGATTTATTAGGGATTTTTTGCATAAGCCCCACCCGCCGCGATTTACTTCGTGAACATGAATACATATACACTCATATTCGTGTGCGTGTATCAATACCAACACGTATACACTCATATTCGTGTACGTGTGTCTATGTAGACACACGTACACGAATATGAGTGTATGAATGATTTCAATGCAGTGTATTAGTGTAAACATATTTTTACGCTAATGAGTAAATGCACCTACACTTATAGGTGTCTTAGCGATTATACATAAAAGTATGTATTCGTCTATGTGTAAATTTATATATACGAATAGAATTTTTTGTGTGTTAATGAGTTTGTGAAAACGTATGGTTCTTAATATGTGTATTTAAGTTTCCATGCTTTAGTGAGTAGTTGTATTAGTGTGCTAACGTTTCTGTGTAAAAACTTATATGGGGAGTAATGTCAGTGTGT
>NZ_JANQOY010000044.1 GCF_028285565.1 Acaryochloris sp. IP29b_bin.148 | reverse complement strand
GTCATTGATCGGCAATCGGGGAAAACAGTCGCTACAATCCAGCCTGGGCCTGCTGAACTGGATGAACAGAGTCGCGATCGCATCCAAACCCTAGACTTTTCCAACTTCAAAAAATCCGGTGAATACTACCTCCAAGCGGGCGATTTAAAGTCAGTCCCCTTCCAAATTGGCCAGAATATCTATCAAGACACCTTTACCAAGCTCTTGCGCACCTATTATTTACAGCGCTGTGGCGTCGCCATCTTTGATCCAATCACCGGGATTTATCATCCTCCCTGTCATCTCAAAGATGCCGTAATCGCCCATGATGACGCCTTTCACAAAGCAGGAGATACGGTGCAAAGCCAAGGGGGCTGGCATGATGCAGGAGACTACGGCAAATACGGTGCAACCACAACGGTCACCATCGGCAGCTTATTTAGTCTGTACGAGCAATATCCCCAAAACTTTACCGACGACCAGTTAGATATTCCCGAAAGTGGCAACCAGGCTCCCGATCTACTAGATGAGACGAAAGTCGGTCTAGACTGGCTACTCTCCACCCAGCGCCAAGATGGTGGGGTCTATCGCAAGCTGTCAGGCAAAGAATGGCCGATTGGCAAAGCTCCCGATGAAGACCAGCAAACCCGCTACCTGTACGGCGTGTCTACTCCTGAAACCGGGAAATTTGCCGCAGTGATGGCCATGGCGGGGCGGATTTACAAAGATCCCCAACAGGCCAAAACCTATCTAGATGCCGCTCAGCTAGCCTGGGACTATTTGCAGACTCAAGATCAAATGCAAGAAGGCTGGATTGATGGCGACGATAGCGGTTCCGGTAAGTATCTTCTGTCTGAAATTGACGTTGAGGATAGCCTGAAAACAGATATCGACGATCGCTACTGGGCCGCCGCCGAATTATTCCTGACCACTGGAGACTCAAAGTTTGAGCAATATCTGGTGGATCATTTCGACCAGATGCCTTTTAATCTCTACGAATGGAAGGATACCTCCGCCCTAGGCATGGTCGATTATTTCCTCTATGCCAAAACAGACCCCAACCAGCTCAAACCCCAAATTCAAGAAAAACTCCTAGGCCGTGCCGATCAAATTATGGAGCGGGTCGAAGGGAGTGGCTATCGGCTAGCCAACCATCGCTTTATTTGGGGGTCCAACAAAATGACGGTCGAAGAAGGCATTACCTTAGTCCACGCCTATCACCTCACCCAAGAACAGAGATATAAAGAAGCTGCCCTCGATCAGCTCCACTACATGATGGGTCGAAATCACTTTGATCAAACCTTTGTCACGGGTGTGGGTACTCATCCTGTGGCAAAGGTGAACCACCTCTTTGCCAGAGCGAAGCAAATCAAAATTCCGGGGTTAGTCGTAGGGGGTCCCAATGATGGAGCCCAGGATAATATTGCCCCCAAAGGGTTAGGCATTCGCAGCTATCTCGACAGCGAAAAGTCCTATGCCACCAATGAGTATGCCATTGACTATAACGCTCCCTTAATCACTCTTTTGGGGATGCTGTTGGAGACGTCTTAGCGGAACTCTTGCAACAACTCCTTGAATGCTGAAGGCTATAACACAGCATTCTCCCCCCAGAATATAGCCTTCAGCATTCAAGAAAGGGGGGCCGGGTGGGCCTAATGCAGAGCAGTCAATCCTGATCCACGTTTTCATCAGAGGCTGTGAAGCGTTAACTCACTGAATGTTATCTTGAATCATACTGAATTGCCTGAATAAAGCCCGTGAACACGCCCAGCCACGCGATTATCAACCTTGCGCTACTGATGAATGTGACAGAGCAGCCAGCGGTGTTGGCAGTGACGGCAGGAGCCATTGCCCCGGATCTGCCGATGTTTGTGTTTTATGCCTGGGTGAAAGGGGTTCGGAAATTACCGGAAGGTCAAATCTGGACAGAAGCCTACTATCATCCCTTTTGGCAAACCTGCATCGATCTATGCCATTCTATTCCGTTGGCGGGGCTGGCTGCCTGGGGCTGTTGGCAACTAGGGTGGATGCCTGCGGCATTGTTTTTTATCAGTATGATTTTGCATTCTTTAGGCGATTTGCCAGTTCATAATGACGATGCCCACAAGCATTTTTTGCCGCTGAGTCAATATCGACTGATTAGTCCCCTATCTTATTGGGACCCGAAACATTATGGTCGGCAAGTGGCGTTTGTAGAGATGCTGTTGGTGTTGGGGACTTCTGTGTTGACGTTTCCGATCTTGGGTAATATGTGGGGCCAAGGGTTGGTGGTGTTGGTAAATGGCTTTTACTGGTTTACCTTTGGCTACACGTTTTTGCGGAGACAACTTCCTAATTTGTTTTGTCGAGCGCGGAATGCTTGAAGGTTAGGTAATAATATAAAATCCGTTTAATCACCCATAGTATAGAGGAATGAGATTAGCTTAATTATCATGCCAAAACGGATCCAAATAGCCTCTCACCTTTCCGTGG